>JBILUM010000099.1:0-7197 GCA_044370995.1 Ilumatobacteraceae bacterium
AACTGACGCCGAGTCACTTCGGTGGTACCGTGCGCGCATGATCGTCATCGCCGGATCCCTCACCATCGACCCCGCCCAGCGCGAGGCGGCCATCGCTGCCGCCACCGAGATGATGGCGGCCACCCTGCAGGAGCCGGGGTGCCACGCCTACCAGTTCTCGTTCGCGATGGACGACCCGTCGAAGGTGTGCATCTTCGAGGAGTGGGAGGACCAGGCCGCGCTCGACCTGCACTTCGCCGCACCGCACATGGCAGCCTTCGGCGCCAAGGCGGGGAGTTTCATCACCGGTCGTGGCACGTTCACCAAGTACGAGATCGCGTCCAGCGGTCCGCTGTTCTCCTGAGTCGAGCGGCACGATCGTGGCGAACGTCCTCATCACCGGGTGCAGCACGGGCTTCGGCGAACTCGCCGCGCTCACCTTCGCCGACCGCGGGCACACCGTGGTCGCCACCATGCGCACGCCCGGCAAGTCGGCCGCGCTGAACGCCCGACCCGACATCCATCAGATCGCCCTCGACGTGTCGTCGACCGAGAGCGTCGAGGCCGCGGTCGCCGCCGCGATCGCCGCGGTCGGTTCGATCGACGTGCTGATCAACAACGCCGGCATCGAGGTGTTCGGCGCAGTGCATCTCCTGAGCGACGACGAGGTCTTCCGCCAGTTCGACACCAACGTCACCGGCGTGATCCGGATGGCCCGCGCCGTCGTGCCGCACCTGCTCGCCCAGGGGCACGGCACGATCGTGAACGTCGGCTCCGTCGCGGGTCTGGTCGGCGCGCCCTACAGCGGTGTGTACGCCGCGAGCAAGCACGCGGTGGAGGCCCTCACCGAGGCGCTGCACTTCGAGCTGTCGCATCGGGGCATCCGTGTCCACGTGGTCGAGCCCGGCCAGTTCGCCACGGCGCTCGGGGCCAACTCGCTCAGCGCTGTCGCGATGCCCGAGGGGTCCGACGACCACGCCCGTTGGCAACGCTTCCGCGCCGCGCAGCGATCGCTGGTGAACGGCGAGCCGGCTCCGGCGCAGATCGTGGCCGACGCCATCTTCGCCGCGGCCACCGACGAACCGGCGAAGCTCCGCCACCCGGTGGGCGTCGACGCCGACCTCATCGTCGCCACGAAGGGATCGATGAGCTTCGAGGAGTTCGACGCCACCATGCGCACGGTCCTGAACTGGCACGAATGACCCTTCGCTGAACCCGGTCCGTCGGCAGGCGACTACGTTCGCCCACATGACGACACATGCATTCGGGGGATCGGTCGAGTCGGGCTGGGAAGCCGTCGAGACGGCGTTCCGTGCCAACTTCGAGCGCGATGAGGAGACCGGCGCCTCGGTGGCGATCTACCACCGCGGCCGGCCGGTCGTGCACCTGTGGGGTGGTTCGTTCGACGGGGGTGACCGCGCCTACGACGACACGACACTGCAGCTCGTGTTCTCCACCACCAAGGGCATCGCCGCGATCGCCGTGGCGATCTGCGCCCAGCGCGGTCTGATCGACTACGAGGCTCCCGTGGCGCACTACTGGCCCGAGTTCGCTGCGAAGGGCAAGGGCGAGGCGACCGTCGCGCAGCTGCTCAGCCACCAGTGCGGCCTGTTCAGCGTGCAGGGCGAGATCTCGCTCGCCGAGGCGCTCGACTGGGACACGATCACGGCTCGCCTCGCGGACACCGAGCCCGAGTGGCCGATCGGTTCCACGCACGGCTACCACGCACTCACCTACGGCTGGCTCGCCGGCGAACTCGTCCGCCGTGTCGACCCCGAGCACCGCAACATCGGTCGCTTCGTCGCCGAGGAGATCGCCGGCCCGACCGGCACCGAGGTGTACATCGGGCTGCCCGAGGCGCTCGAGTCGCGGGTGGCGCCGATCATGGGTTCGCCGATCGCGTCGGGCGAGGGCATGGATCCGGCGGTGAAGGCGATGATCGAGATGTTCATGGGGCCCGGCACCAACGGCGGCCGGGCGCTGTCGCTCAACGGTGCCTTCACCGGTGACGGCGTGTTCAACAGCCGCGAGGTGCACGCGGCCGAGATCCCTGCGGCGAACGGCATCACCAACTCGATCTCGCTCGCCAAGGTGTACGCCTCCACGTTCGCCACCGTCGACGGTGTGAAGCTGCTCGACGACGCGGTGCTCGCGCGGGCGAGCGTGACGGTCACCCCGGACAACGAACCCGATGCGTGTCTGATCATGCCCACCACGTTCGGCATGGGGTTCATGACCCACGGTCCGTTCACGCCGTACGCCGGGCCCGGCTCGTACGGCCATCCCGGCGCCGGTGGCTCGGTGGCGTTCGCCCAGCCCGAGCGCGAGCTGGCGTTCGCCTACGTGATGAACCAGCCGGCGTCGAACCTCGCCAACGACGCACGTGCCCAGCACCTCGTCGACGCGGCCACCACGATCATCGACGGCCACTGAGGATCGACCACATGGACATCGACCTGATCTCCACCGCGAACTTCGAGCTCACCCACCCGTGGGGCCAGTACGCCTGGTTGCGTGAGAACGCTCCCGTGTACTGGCATGCCGAGGCCGACGGACCGGGTTTCTGGGCGATCACCAAGTACGACGACATCCGTACCGTCAGCCGCCAACCGGGCACGTTCAGCTCGTACGCGCGCGGCACGATGCTCGCCGAACCCGACGAGATGAACCTCGCGGCCGGCCGGCAGATGATGCTCAACATGGACCCGCCCCAGCACGACCGGTTCAAGCTGCTCGTGAGCCGAGGCTTCACGCCGAAGAACTCGCAACTGCTGGCCGACCGCATCGCCGAGTTGGCCGAGGAGATCGTCGACGACGTCGTCGATCGGGGCGAGTGCGACTTCGTCACCGACATCGCCGGGCGCCTGCCGTCGGCGCTGATCGCCGAGTTGATGGGCATCCCCCGCACCGACGGCGAGCGCCTCTACGAGCTCACCGAGATCATGCACACCACCGACGACGCGGTCGCTCCTCCCGAGAAGAAGGGCGCGGCGATCATGGAGATGCTCATGTACGCGCAGTCGGTCGCGGAGCAGAAGCGGGCGAACCCGGGCGACGACATCGCATCTGCGCTCGTGCAGGCCGAGGTCGACGGCGACCGCCTCACCGACGGCGAGTTCCAGTGGTTCTTCCTGCTGTTGGTCAACGCCGGTGGCGACACCACCCGCAACCTGCTGGCTGCCGGTCTGCAGGCGCTGTTCGACCACCCCGACCAGCACGCCCGGTTGACGGCCGACCTCTCACTGGTGCCGTCGGCGGTGGAGGAGATGCTGCGCTGGACCACGCCGGTGGTGCACTTCCGCCGCACCGTGATGCACGACGTCGAGATGCGCGGCACGCACCTGCGCGAGGGTGACAAGGTGATGGTGTTCTACGGGTCGGCCAACCGCGACGCCGACGTGTTCGACCGGCCCGACACCTTCGACATCGGCCGCACGCCCAACCCGCACATGGCCTTCGGTGGGGGAGGCCCACACCTGTGCCTCGGGATGCACGTCGCCCGCATCGAGATCCAGGCGATGGTGCGTGAGATGCTCACCCGCCTCCCGGGTATCCGGCCGGCCGGCGATCCCGAGCCGATGGCCAGCAACTTCATCGCCGGCGTCCACTCGATGCCTGTCGCCTGGAACGCCTGAACACACGAGTGCCAGCCGCCCACCCGAGTCCCAGCCACCCACCTGAGTGTTGCTCGCACCCCCGGGTGCTCCGCTGGCACTCGGATGCCGTGGGCAGCTGCGTCAGCGCTGGACGGACGTGCGGATGGCCCGATCAGGTCTCGTCGAGCAGAGCGGCGAGCTTGGCCGGGGCGACGACCCGGTAGGCGTCGCGCACGATCGCTGCGATCTCGTCCCAGTCGAGGTCGGCGACGTCGAGGTACACGCCGAGCCAGCCCTTCACGCCCACGTACGGCGGGCGGAAGAAGCGCTCGGGCTCCTGTTCGACCAGCTCGGCCATGACGCCCGGGGGAGCGGCGCACCAGCAACCCAGCCGGTCGTCGTGGTGGTGATCGCTCATCTGCACGAACACCTTCTTGCCGCGCACGAACCACGTGCACTCGCCGTGGCTCAGACGCTCGGTCACCTCCGGGAGCGCCATGCAGGCCTGGCGCACCAGTTCGGTGATGGCGGGGTTCGACGGGCGTTCCACCATCGCCGGCCTATCGATGCGACCGGAGGTCGGTCATCGCCGCAATCCTGCGACGCGCTCGATGACGGCTTCGGCCTCGGCGACCATGCGGCGGACGATCTCGCCCGCGGGGAGGAGACCCTCGATCGCGCCGACGCCCTGACCGGCGGGCATGAACTCCTTGGTGACGTCGACGACGGTGTCGCTCGGGTACCCGAGGTGGTTCACCCCTGCCTTGCCCGAGGCGATCGCCTGCTGCGGGAACGGCTGCAGCTCGTCGGGATGCTGCTCGTAGTGGGCGGTCCAGTCGTTGCGGATCACTCGGCACGTCTTGCCCGTGAAGGCACGGCTGATGACGGTGCCGTCCTCGGCGAGGCCGATCAGCTGCTCCTTGTAGCCGCGCACCGCGCGGGCTTCGGGAGTGGCGATGAAGCGGGTGCCGATCCACACGCCGTCCGCGCCGAGCGCCAGCGACGCCGCAAGTCCCCGTCCGTCGAACAGGCCACCGGCCGCGACGACGGGCACCTTGTCTCCGACGGCGTCGACCACCTGTGGCACCAGTGCCATGGTGGCGACGGTGCCCGTGTGCCCGCCACCCTCGGTGCCCTGGGCGACGACGAAGTCGACACCGCTGGCGACCGCGTTCACCGCGTGGCGGACCTTGCCGCACATGCTGCCGACGAGCACGTTGTTCGCGTGGAGCAGATCGATCACTTCGCGGGGCACGCCGAGACCGGCGACGAAGATGCTCGCGCCGCCCTCGATCACGCTCTGGATGCCGCGCTCGACCTGACCCGGCAGGGCGGTGAGGAGGTCGACGCCGATCGGCTTGCTGGTGAGGGCGCGGGCCTTGGCCATCTCCTCGGGCAGTTCGTCTGCGCTCATCGTGGAGGCACCGAACGTGCCGATGCCGCCGGCCTCGCTCACCGCGGCGACGAGCTCGTGATAGCTCACGCCGCCCATCCCGGCGAGCATCACCGGGTGCTCGATGCCCAACATCTCCGTCAGTCGCGTCTGCATGCAGCCACCGTAGCGACCCACCCCCACCCCCGCCGTTCCGAGTCGAGCGGTGCGGTATGTTCGCGACGTGCTGACGCAGGAGCAGGTGCATCGTTTCCGGGCGGACGGGTTCCTCGCGATCGAGCAGCTGATCGACCCAGGCGAGGTCGAGCGGCTGCGCGCCGCCTACGACGACATCATCGACGGGACCGTCGCGTCCCCGACCCAGCGGATGCTCGGCGGGATCACGCGGCAGGTGATGGTGCCCTCGATGGTGCACCCCGTGTTCGATCAGAACGCGGCGCTCGACTCAGGTCGCGAGGTGATGCGTGATCTGTTCGCGTGCGCGCACGCCAACCGGGTGTTCGACATGTTGATCGACAAGCCGGCCGGCCACCAGCACGAGACACCATGGCACCAGGATGCGAGCTACCTGCAGGTGCCGGTGACACCGCCAGGGTTCCGCATGCCGCTGACGCAGGTGCAGTTCTGGATTGCGCTCGACGACGTCGACGTCGACAACGGCTGCATGCAGTTCGTGCCGGGCCGTCACCACGACGGCACGGCGGCGCACGTCGTCGCGAGCGGCGACCCGGACGACAGCGGCCGGCTGCTGGCCTACGCGGACGTCAGCGAGGCGTGCCCTGAGCTCGCCGTCTCGTGCTCGCTCGCCGCAGGCGGGGCGACGATCCACACGGCCATGACGCCGCATCGCACAGGGCCCAACACGACCGCCGACCGGCCACGCCGTGCGTACATCTTCAACCTCACCGCAGCCGACGCGCCCGACGACCGCCTCCAGGACCACCTGCGCGTCGAGTACGTCCGGAACCCGGGCAGGGTGCGCATCGGCTGACGGTCCCGGTCGGTCCGATGCTCGCTGCTCGCACCGTCCGGATCCGACCTGCCCGGTCGACCCGAGTGCGGGTCAGGCGGTGCGGCGATAGGCGCCGGGGCGGCGCAGCAGGGCGCGGTGCCAGCGGCTCGGGGTGAGCAGCACCGCTCGCGGCTCGTCCTCGAACATCCAGCGGGCGAAGTTGCGGCGGGTCCAGTCGTTGGTGTCGACGAGTCGGATCGCGCCGCGCGCCCCGCGCTCGTGCGCCAGCCACTTGGTGAGGGTGGCCGACATGCGGTGATCGGCGAGCAGGTGGTGCCGCACCGCGTGCTCGTAGTGCGCACGGACGACGTGCGGTTCGAGCGCACCGCCGGCGAGCATCGCCTCGGCCGCGAGGCGTCCGGTGAGCACGGCCTGGCCGATGCCCTCGCCGGTCATCGTGTCGGTGGCTCTCGCCGCGTCGCCGACGAACAGCGTGCGGTCGGCGGTGAGCGTGGCGCGGTCGATGCCGGCGGGGATGGGCCACGCGGTGTGCCGGTCCTCGAGCTCGACATCGGGACCGAGCGCCTCGGCGATGTGCGGCCGCCGGAGCAGGTCGGTCCACAGGTCCTTCATGTCCTGCACCTTCAGATCGCCACCGCGCTGGATGCCGAAGCCGATGTTGGCGCGCCCGTCGGGGAGCGGGAAGCTCCACATGTAGCCGGGCAGCAGATCGGGCTCGAACCACACGTACAGGCGCTCGCGAGCGGTGCCGGTGACGTTGCGGGCGTACTGGCGGAAGGCATGCCACTCGCCGAGGTAGCCGGGCTCGGCCAGCCCGAGCAGCTTGCGGGTGGGCGACCACATGCCGTCGGCCGCGATCACGAATCGGCTGCGCACCGACAGCGACACACCCTCGCCTGCATCGGACGCCGTCACCCGGAACGTCGTGTCGACGTGATCGCCGTGCTGCTCGATGCCCGTGATCGCCCAGCCCTCGTGGAGCTCGGCACCGTCGCGTACGGCCATCGCCACGAGCGCCGCATCGAGCTCGCGGCGCGGGGTGGTGGCGGCGAACATCCCGTCGGGGCCGGACGGCAGCGGCACGCGCACCTCGCGTCCCGACGGCGACCGCAGCCACGCCGCGTCGACCGTCTGCCAGTTGGGCACGTCGGCCGGGTCGAGGCCGAGCGTGTCGAGCTCGCGCAGGGCGAGGGTGGTGAGCCCGTCGCCGCAGCACTTGTCGCGGGGGAACGCGGCGCGGTCGGCGAGCAGGACCC
>JBILUM010000056.1:0-8570 GCA_044370995.1 Ilumatobacteraceae bacterium
TGCCGGGGCATCGATCGTCTCCACGTGCCGTCACTCGAGGCTGCGTTCCATCCAGGCGCGATCCTCGAGGGCTACGGCAGCGCCGACGCGACGACGATCGAGGAGTTCATCCCGCGGGTGCTCGACTCGCTGCGCACCAAGTTCGTCGCGACGCAGCACCGGATGAGCAACACGTCCATCGAGATCGACGGCGGCACCGCCCTGGTCGAGACGTACGTCCTGGCGTACCACGTGGTGGTGCACGACGCGGGCCGAACGCTCATCACGTTCAACGGCCGCTACATCGACACCTTCGAAGGTCGCGACGGCGACTGGCGGATCGCCCGTCGGCAGCTGCGCATCGACTGGTCCGACATCTCGCCGATGGGCGACCCGATGCAAGGTGCGTACGTGCCGAGCGGCCGCGACGGCGCCCCCGACCCCGTCTTCGACTGACCGTCCTTCGTGAGCGACATGCGCAGCATGAGCGCACTTCGCTCACGAACGAGTCGGTGTCGTGAGCCGGATGCGCACCGACGGCGCATCTCGCTCACGAAGGTTCAGTCGGCGGGGGTGAAGCCGCCGGCGGCGAGGAACTCGCGCACGCGCTGTTGGAGATGGCGGGCGCGCACCTCCTGGTAGTTGCCGAGGGTCTGACCGCGCTTGCGACTCGACCGGAAGCCGCGGGTCTGCGCGGCCATGTTCGACGTGTCCTCGTCGTACACCTTGCCCAGGCCACCGAAGGCCGGCACCAGCGTGTAGCTGTCGTCGACGTCGAGCTCGACGACCTCGGGCGGCGGGGGCACCTCGCCGTCGAGCGGGCGCGGACGGAGCATCAGCAGATCGAAGTAGCAGTGGTCGATCGAGTTCGGGTCGGGCCGGAACCGATACACCATGCTGAGCTGCAGTCCGGGGAAGAAGAACGCGTTCGGGAACGCGAAGTACTCGATCGAGTCGAGCGTCATCGACTCGCTGAGGTGCGAGAAGTCGCGGCCGTACTTCTTGCTCATCTCCGCCTGCACGAACTTGGCGTAGAAGTCGCGGGCACGCATGCCGTCGGGCAGCTGCAGCGGCTCCTGGCCGAGGCGCAGGTTCCGGGTGAGATGGGCGAGGATCTGCTGCTCGGTGCGCGGCACCGGCCGCTGCGGGCTGTCGAGGCCCGACGTGTGCACGAAGCGGGTGATGTTCGGCGGGAAGATGTCGTACTGGGTGGTGACCTCGTCACCGAGCTTGCCCGTCGCGTGGGTCTCGCGCACGTGGTACGCCTCGAGGAACGCCTCGGCCGCGGCCTTCCAGTTGGCGGGAAGGCGCTTGCGCAGATGTGCCTCGATGTAGCGGTCGTCGATGTCGAATTCGGCGAAGTGCGCGGGCAGCACGCCGAGGTACTCCTGCAGCGGCGCGGCGTCGGGATCGAAGTTGACCCACACGAAGCCGGCGAACACGTCGACCTGCAGCTGCGGAAGACGGTGGGTCTCGTCGCCGACGTGCGGGAAGTCCCACCGGTCGGGCAGGTCGACGAGGTCGCCGTCGAGCGACCAGGTCCAACCGTGGAAGGGGCACTTGAACTGAGCGGCGAAGCCGCACGTGCCGGCACCGCGCAGCTGCGTGCCGCGGTGCATGCAGGCGTTGTAGTACGCCTTGATCGTGCCATCGGTGGTGCGCACGACGAGCGCCGAGTGCGGACCCACGTCGTAGACGAAGTAGTCGCCGGACTCGGGGATGTGATCGACGTGACACGCCCACTGCCACGTCTTCGACCACATGTGGTCGTACTCGGCCTGGGCGTACTCGGCCGAGGTGTAGTTGGTGTACGGCACATCTGCGTCGCCCAGGTACATCGGCGACTGCTCGAGCAACGGCCACGGCGGTGGCGTGGGATCGGCGAGCAACTGCTCGTGCAGGGTGGGCCCCGGCGCGCGAGCGGAACCGGGAGGGGCCACGGGAACGTCACGAACATCGGTCATGCCGTGACGCTACGCCTCCGGCAACGGATGACCCGACCCGGATGGACGAGACTCCTTCCATGTCACCGTCACCATCGCAGCCGGCTCGCCGGACCGCCCGCGACCTCGGCCCCGACGACCTCGTGTGGGACCACTTCAGCCGCCCTCGCGGCGAGGCGGTGCTGCCTCGCATCCACGCCGCAGCAGCGGCCGGGTACTCTGCGATCGGGGTGTTCCTCGGCGCGTGGGCGGCGCTGCGCGAGCAGCCGGAGGAGCTCGAACGGGTCGACGCGGCGCTGGCCGAGACCGGCCTCGTGGTGGCGAACATCGAGACGCTGCGCGGCTGGGCCGTCCCCGGCCACGACGAGGCGTGTCGGCAGCAGGAGGTGCTCGCCTACGAGATGGCCGACCGCTGGGGATGCCGATACGTGCAGGTGATCGGCGATGCCTCCGGGCCGCTCGACCGGGCGGCCGAGGGGTTCGCCGCACTCTGTGACCGCGCGGCCGATCACGGTCTGCAGGTCGGCCTCGAGTGGGTGCCGAGCATGACGAACATCTGCGACGCGCCCACCGCGCTGCAGATCGTGCTCGACGCAGACCGCGACAACGGCGGGCTCTGCGTCGACTCGTGGCACTTCACGCGATCGACCAACGACCTCGACCACCTCCGTGCGATCCCCGGCGAGAAGGTCGTCGCGACACAGTGGAACGACGGCACGGTGATCGCGCAGGAGGCCGACTACTACACCGACTGCCTGGCGAACCGGGTGCCGCCCGGCGAGGGCGAGTTCGCACTCGTGGAGATCATCCGGATCCTCGACGCCGCGGGATCCCGGGCGCCGGTCGGTGTCGAGCTGTGCTCGGCCGAGTTGTGGGCCGGCCCGATCGACGACGCTGCACGCGTGGGCGCCGATTCGATGCGTCGTGTCCTGGCAGCTGCTCGCGGCTGACCCGAGACGCGACACCGGCCGCCGCCGACCCTGAGGTCGAGCGACGGCCGGTGGCCACAGAGCGGCGCTCCGAGCGAAGGTGCGTCAGGCGGGGACCTCGAGGACGGTGACCGTGCCGGTGGAGCCGTCGATGGAGATGAGCGCGCCCTCGGGGATGCGAGCGGTGGCCTGGACGACCGACACCGCACACGGCACGCCGAGCTCGCGGCTGACGATCGCTGCGTGGCTGCCGACGGCACCGACGTTGACGACGATGCCGCCGACCGACAGGAACAGCGGCGCCCAGGCCGGATCGGTGGTCGGCGCGACCATGATGTCGGTGAGCTCCATGTCGGGCGCCTCCATGGGGTCGAGCACGATGCGGGCCCGGCCGGTGATGACGCCGGGTGCGCCGGGGCCGCCCTGCAGGACGTCGCCGGCCTTCGCCTTCGGGACGTCGGCGGCGTTGCGCTTCGGCCAGGTGCTGATCGGCTCGTCGCCGCGGCCGTTGCCCACGATGTAGGGCGGGTCGACCTCGTGCAGCGCCCGGAACCCGACCTCGCGCTCAGCGATGGTTGCGGAGTACTTGGCCGGGTCGGTGAGGAAGTCGTCGAGCTCGTCGTCGAGCAGGTTGAAGATGTGGCGCTGGTCGGGGATGACCCCGGCGTCGACCATGCGGCGGCCGAGTTCGTACATCGACAGCTTCACCTCGTGGATGAGGCGGATGCAGGCGTACTTGCCCTGTTCGCGCCAGGCGAACCAGTTCGCCGCGGCCGAGAGCGCGACGGTGAGCGTGCCGTGGGTCTCGGCGTCGCCCTCGACCACCGCGAGCAGGTCGGCGGCGAGGCGCTCGCGCTCGGCGGCGGCCTTGGCCTTCGCGACGTGCGGCGACCGGTCGTCGCTCTGGTGGCGGAGCCGGTCGATGAGGCCGAGCGGGATGGCCTGGCGGGTGGTCCACGAGTCGGGTCGGGTGTCCCATTCGTTGGGGGCACGGTGGCCGTGCTCGGCGAGCAGCGTCGCCCAGTGGCCCAGGAACTCCTGACCGGCGGGACCGGTCGCGCCGATGCGGTCGAGCACCCCGTCGATGCCGGCGTCGAACGCGGCGGTGAGCTCGGGCGAGTTCTTCACCAATCGGCTCATGTCCCACATGAGGAACGAGGCCTCGGCGGACTCGACGTTGCCGACGGCGGCGAGCACCTTGACCGCGTCGTCGCTGCGGCCGATCGCTGCGCAGATCGCCTGCACCGCTCCGGGTGGCAGCGACGCGCCGAGGCACACCATGCAGTACGGGATCCAGACCTCTTCCACCTTGGCGGTGACCGCGCGGGCGAAGGCGACGAGTTCCTCGTTCGACATCGCCGTGAAGTCGGGGCGGTTGCGCACCTGTTCGCGGGCGAGGTCGGACGCAGCGTGCTGGCGCGGGAACGAGGGCGTGGTCATGACCCAGCCCATCGTCTCGGCGAGCTTGGCTGACTGGACCTCGTTGACGTCGTCGGGCTGCGGCTCGTGCGGCGGTACGCCGGGGTGGTCGCCGAAGTAGGCCTGGTCGATGGCTTCGGGCGTGGCGCCCGGCATGCGCTCGCCCATCAGGCGGCTGAGCGAGAGGGGGTTGTAGAAGTACCCGCCCCGGTTGCCGAACACCTGCAGCGGCGTGAGGTCGTACTCGCTGATGTCGACGACACCGAACTCGGCGAAGCCCTTGGCGACGCCCGGGTTGCAGCCGTGCATCCACACCATGCTCCAGCCGAGGGGGCTGAACGGATCGGGGCCCACCTCATCGGCGTTGGCTCGCGTGTAGTACGGAAAGCGCGTGCTGTTGGGCGTGTCGGTGATCCACCGTTCCACAGTGTTGTCCCCCTGGTGATCCTTCGCGGAGTGATCTGCGAGGCCGGCTCCCCCGAGCCGGACGAGCGATTATCTTACTGACGGATAAGTAATGGCGCCACTGGAGGTCGGCACCGTTCAGCCGATGTTCGGTGAGCTCAGCGCGGCGTCCACCGCACGTGCAGGCGGGTGAGGCCGCGGAGGATGAACGGCGACGAGGTACCGGGCTCGTCAAGCAGTTCGATCGATGCGAGCCCGCGGGCCATGCGGGTCAGCACGAGTCGGGCCTCGAGCCGTGCGAGCGATGCCCCGATGCAGTGGTGCACGCCCCAACCGAACGCGAGGTGGGTGCGCAGCCGCTTCGGGTCGCGGTCGAACCGGATCGTGTCGGGGTCGTCCCACACGTCGGGGTCGCGGTTCGCCGAGGCGAACAACACCTGGAGCTTCGACCCCGCCGGCAGGTCGACCCCGCCGACGGTGCACGCCTCGGCGTTGGTGCGGAACAGCCCCTGCACGGGCGAGTCGTAGCGGAGGAACTCCTCGATCGCGGGCTCGATCAGATCGGGGTCGGCGTACAGCTCGTCGAGGAGGTGCGGGTGCTGCGCCAGTCGGAAGAACATCAGCGAGATGAGGCTGGTGGTGGTCTCGTGTCCGGCGACGAGCAGCTGATGGCCGAGGCGGCGCACCTCCGTGCGCGAGAGCCGTCCGTCGAGGTGCGCCCGCGTCATCGTCGTGAGCACGTCGTCGGGTGGTTCCGTACCGGCGTCGATCGCGGCGACCCGCTCGTCGACGAGGCGGTCGATGTAGGCCCAGATGCTCTGCGTCGCGTGCTCGTAGGCGCCGAGGTCGCCGCCGCCGAGTGCGTTGACGACGGCTTCCGACCAGTCCTTGAAGTGGTCGCGGTCCTCGGCGTGCACGCCGAGGAGTTCGGCGATCGCGAGCGCGGGGAGCGGGAACGCGAACGCGGCGACCACGTCACCTTCACCGGGCTCGAGGAACGGCGCCCACAGCTCGTCGAGGAGGTCGTCGAGCACGGGCCGGAGCCGCGCGACGCGGGCCGGGCGGAACTCGTCCTGCAGGACGCTGCGCTGGCGCCGGTGATCGGGGTCGTCGGCCGAGCCGAGCACGCCGCCACGCTGCACGAACACGCCGGGTCCGTCGCCGTTGCGCCACTGCTGCGGCGAGCGCAGCGCTGCGAGCACGTCGGCGTGGTGGCTGACGACGTGGAAGGCCGGCTCGTGGTCCTCGACGTGGTGCACCGGGCACCCCCCGGCGCGCAGGGAGGCGTGCAGCTCGGACGGTTCGAGTCCGTTGGATCGCGTGACGTAGTCGCTCACGGTCACGGGTCCGGGAGTGATCGAGTCGGAAGCTGTCCGGTCAGACGTCGCTCGGGACGCCGCGCTCGACGAGCGCCTCGTGGTTGTTGGTGAACTCGGCCGTGAGATCGGCGCTGCCGCCGTAGTGGCTCTGCAGGAACCGGCGGCTGAACAGCCACTCGCCGTCGACCTTCACGTACTCGTCGTCGTAGTGGGCGAGCAGCACGTTGTTGCTGCCGTCGGCGCGGCGGAACCACTCGTTGATGTACCAGCGGCCGGTGGCGGTGTCGGTGGTGTCGCCGTAGCGGACCTCACCGGTGTGCACCGCCTGGAACACGGCGTGCATGCCCTTCATCGCCTGGTACCAGAGGGCGACGATGTCGGCCTTGCCGTGCACGAGACGGCCACGGCCGAGGTCCCAGGTCGCGTCGTCCGACCACGTCGTCGCCCACTGCACACCGTTGCGGTGGATGACCGCGTCGACGTAGCGGTGCTGGAGGCGTTCGATGGCCTGGAAGTCGTCGGTGCTGACGTGGGGACGCTGCTCGGGTGCGCTCATGGGCTGATGTCTAGTGCGGTCGCCCACCCGCGAACGGACGGAGGTGTCGGGCGGGTCGGGCGCGACCCGGCGTCGCGGCATGTGGGACAGTGATGGGATGCGTCACGCGTTCAGCACCTCGCCCCAACGGACCACATGGAACTGGCTGTTGGAGGTGTGGCAACTGGCCGATCAGCTCGACGTGTTCGAGTCGGGGTGGACCTTCGACCACCTCTACCCGCTGTTCGGCGATTCGACCGAGGACTGCCTCGAGGGGTGGATCACGCTCACCGCGCTCCTGCACGAGACCGAACGGCTCCGCGGCGGGGTGCTCGTGACCGGCATGGTGTACCGCCATCCCGGCGTGCTGGCGAACATGGCGAGCACGCTCGACATCACCTCGGGCGGCCGCCTCGAGCTCGGCATCGGCGCCGGCTGGAACGAGGAGGAGTGCACGGCGTTCGGCATCGAGCTCGGCACGATGAAGGAGCGCTTCGATCGTTTCGAGGAGGGCCTGCAGGTGTTGGAGAGCCTGTTCACGAACGAACTCACCAGCTTCGACGGCGAGTACTACCGACTCGTCGACGCAATGAACAATCCCAAGCCGCTGCAGCCGAAGTTGCCGATCTGCATCGGCGGGAGCGGACGGAAGCGCACCCTGCCATTGACGGCCCGCTTCGCGGATCACTGGAACTACGGCGGCACCGACCCGGCCGAGTTCGCCGACCTGCGTGGCGTGCTGCACCGGGCGTGCGCCGACATCGGGCGCGATCCGTCGGAGATCACCACGAGCTTCCTGCTCCGCTGGTCGGGCGACGACGACCAGTTGCTCACCGATCGCGCCGCGTTCGAAGCGGCCGGCGCAGACCTGGCGATCGTGTCGCTGCCGAAGACGGCGTCGCCGTCGATCGTCGAGCAGTTGGCCGCGGTCCTCGTCGAGGGCTGACCGGCGCACCCCCGTTTCAGGCGCTGGTCGGGTCAGGCGTCGGCCGTCGCGAGGCCGCGCAGGAAGCCGGCTGCGGCGGCCTCGGCGTCGAAGTCCCAGGTCGCCCGCAACACGGGGTCCGACAGCGGGCCCTCGAGACGGTCGTAGCCGCGCGACAGGAACCATTGGTAGGTGTCGGCATGGCCGGCGCGGATGTCGAAGCGGGGTTCGAAGCCGAGGAGGTGCCGGGCCTTGTCGATGGACAGCACGGCGTGATGGCGGTCGGAGAAGAGGTGGCCGTACGCGCCGGGCGGCAGCTCGTGCAACCGCTCGTCGGGTACCGGCACGATGTTCGGCTCACGTCCGACGACGCGGGCCAGGATCTCGACGTAACGGCGGGTGGTGACCGCACCGGCGGTGATGTTGAACACCTCGCCGACGGCGGTGCGGTTGCCCACGATCGCCAACATCGCGTCGGCCAGGTCGGCGACGTGACCGTACGACGTCGTCACGAGACCCGAGTGCGGCAGGAGGATCGGCCGACCCTGCAGCAGGCGGAGGAACATCGGCGTCTCCATGTCGAAGACGTTGTTGCGCGGACCGTAGACGGCGGCAGGTCGGACCACCGTGGCGGGGAACTGGCGGCGCTCGAACCGCGCCATCAGCTGCGCCTCGACGTTGGCCTTGAACCCGCCGTAGGTGTTGGGCCCGCTGCGATCGGTCGGGTAGTCCTCCATCCAGGGAGCGATCCCGCGCATCGACTGCTCGTAGGCCATGATCGAGCTCACGTACACGTAGTGCGCGGTGCGGCCCTCGAACAGGTCGAACAGCGCCTCGGTGTCGCTGCCGCCGGCGGCCATCACGTAGCCGGAGACGTCGAAGACGGCATCCCAGTCGCGACCGGCCAGCGCGTCGACCATCGACCCGTGGTCGAGTCGGTTCGCAACGAGGCGCTCGACGTCGTCGGGCAGGTCGTGCGGGGTCACGCCGCGATTGAGCACGGTCACGGTGTGGCCACGGTGCAACAGCGTGTCGACCAACTGGCGGCCGATGAAGGCCGAGCCGCCGAGAACGAGTGCGCGCATGGTGTGTGGACCTCCGGTGCTGGCGGGTGAG
>JBILUM010000057.1:0-8569 GCA_044370995.1 Ilumatobacteraceae bacterium
CCCTCGCACCGCCGCAGCGTCGGCAGACTCGGGGCCCTCGCCCTCTCGGGTGCCCTCCTCGGCGTCCTGGGCGGACTCGTGGGCCAGGCGTCCGCCGGCACCACGCCGACCACGCCGTCCACGCCGTCCACGCCGTCCACGCCGTCCACGCCGTCCACGCCGTCCACGCCGTCCACGCCGACCACGCCGTCCACGCCGACCACGACCAGCACGACCACGGATCCGACGGTCCCGACCACGACCGGTCCCGTCGCACCGACGACGGCCGCGCCGGCGAGCCCCGATCCGGCCGCACCCGTCGCCGTGCCGGCGAGTTTCACGCTGCCGCTGTTCGGCGCCGGGCTCACCGTCGACATCACCACCGGCCCCGGCGGTGCGCTGTCGAGCGTGACGCTCAACCCCGCCGACGGCTACACCGCCGTGACCAACCGGCCCAACAAGGTCGCGTTCGTGAACGAGGACGGCACCGCCAAGGTGGTCGTGAAGTCGGGCCGCGGCGGTCAGCGCGTGGAGGCCCGGGCCGGTTCGCTCGCCGAGATCCTCGGCCCCGGCGGCTGGAGCGGTGAGGTGTTCCCGGGCGTGCCCGGCAGCGTGGCGTTCGAGATCGTCGACGCCGGCGGGGCACCGGACATCGTCGTCGGAGCGGTCACCGGCCCGACGCGGGAGATCGGCACCGTCGAGCGGTCGTCCGAACAGGACGACGGCGACGGTGACGGCGACGGCAGCGAGATCGAACACGAGGCCAAGGTCAAGATCCGCTTCAACCAGGACGGCCAGAGCCGCTGGCTGACGATCAAGGCCGAAGTCGAGACCGACGACGACGGCTCGACGCGCGCCAAGGTGCAGATCTCGCTGTCGAAGATCCGCACGGCGTTCACCGGCGCCGACGCGATCGGCCAGAACACCTGGGACGGTCTCCTCTGCAGCGGTGAGACCGCCTCGATCGTCTTCACCGTCGCCGAGAACGGCACGCTCACCGTCGATCAGGCCACCCCGACGCCCGAGCGCCAGCGCGTCGAGGGCAACGGTGTCGAGGTCCGCTTCGCCGACGGCGAGCGGGTGCGCATCCGGGTCCGCAACGCGGACGGCGCGGTGTCGGTGAAGGTCGAGGAGAGGATCCGCTGCGAGGACGCACCGGACCCCACGCTCAACGTCCCCGTCGCGACGAGCGACGACGATGACGACCACGACGACGACCACGACGACGACAAGGGCGGCCGTCGGGGTGGCGACGACCGTGGTCGCAACGGCGGCAGTCACGGCGGCCACGACGACGATGACGACGATGACGACGACACGAGCAGCACGGTCCCCGGCGCCAGCGTGCCCACGACCGACACGGTGACGACGGTCGCCGACGGCTCGGACGACGATGACTGACCGGCGCCGAACGCACCGGCACCGGTACTCGGTCGGCTCGGCGATCGCGGTGGCCCTCGTGGCCACCGCGGCCGTCGCGGCCGTCGGCTGCAGCGGCAGCGACACCAGCGATGCCATCGGCGGCGCGACGGTGATCACCCTGGCCGCCGACCCCGGCACGCCGACCACGACCCCGGCGCCCACGGTGGCACCGACCACGGTGGCACCGGCCGACACCGTGCCGATCGACGCGGCGGCCATGCTCCAGGCGTCGCTCGACTCGCTCGCGTCCGGCTACCACTTCCGCACCTCGGTCGCCGTCGGCGGTGCCGAGGTGCTCGTGGCCGAAGGCGACACGGTGGGCGACGGCACCCGTCTGACCATCTGGTCGAACGGCACGAGCGTGGCCTATGTGATCACGCCCGCCGGCAGTTGGGTGTTCCCCGAGGGCGGCGAGTGGGAGGCGCTCGACACGGCACCTGCCACCACCGACCCGTTGCTGGCGCTGCGCACGCCGTCGGCGGTGAGCGGTTCGAGTGCCGATGGCGTCGCCGCCACGCTGGTGGCCACCGTCGCCGCCAATGCACTCGGCGTGCCGTCGGACGGCACGGCCGACGTGCAGGTGTCGGTGAACGGCGCAACGCTGTCGGAGATCGCGTACGACGCGGTCGTCGAGGGCCAGACCGCCAGCGTCCGCTCGACGTTCGGTGCCGTGGTCGACCCCACTCCGGTGGTCGCCCCGATCTGACCCGATCTGACCCGATCTGACCCGATCTGACCCGATCTGACCCGATCTGACCCGATCTCACCGGACGGACCCGACCGACGCCGTGAGCACAGGCCGATCCGAGCACCTCGCACCGGACGCTCGTCCAGCCACGATCCGTTCCCGATCGTTCCCGATCGTTCCTGATCGTTCCTGATCGGTGCGGGGCGTGACGGGCGTCCGGTCGCGTTGGCAGCCTCGGAGGGGAACCGGCCATTACCCTCGTGCACGTGGAACCCACCTGGCTCGGCGCGGCTCGCGTGTTGTTCGTCGCCGGCAAGGGTGGCGTCGGGTCGAGCACCATCGCTGCCGCGCTCTCGCTCCTGGCCGCCCGAAACGGCGCCGATGTGCTGCTCGCCTCGGTCGACGGCAAGCCCGGCCTCGGTCCGCTGCTCGGCGGCACACCGCTCACCAAGGACGAGCAGCTGCTGCGCACGTTCGGCGCCAGCGGTGGTCGAGTGCGGGCACGCACGATCCCGCCCGATCAGGCCTTCGGCGACTACCTCGAGCTCAAGGGCGTCGGCGGGCTCCTCCGCCGTGCGGCGTCGGCCGCATCGCTCGACATGGTGGCCGCGTCCACGCCCGGCCTCGAGCACCTGCTCGTGCTCGGCAAGATCAAGGAGCTCGAGCGCGCCAAGGCCGCCGACCTGATCATCGTCGACGCCCCACCGGCCGGCCACGCCGCGCCGTTCATCCGATCGGCGAGCGCACTGCAGGAGGTGGTGGCGAGCGGACCCGTGCGCCAGCAGGCCGACGAGGTGGCCGAGATGCTGGCCGACCACGGGCGTTCGCAGGCACTGCTCGTCACCCTCGCCGAGGAGACGCCGGTGAACGAGCTGATCGAGCTCGCGTGCGACGTCGACGAACGGCTGGGGCTCGCGCTCGCGCCATTGGTCGTGAACGCGTGTTGGCCCGACCGTCCCGAGCTCGAGCTCACACCTGCCACGGCGGCGAAGCGCAGCGGCGTCGGTCTCACCACGGCCGACAAGGCCGCGCTCACGATGTCGAGCCGCTACGGCTGGGCCCGGCTGCAGGTGCAGCGCGAGCAGCTCGCCCGCCTCGACGACCTGTTGCCACTGCCCCGGCTGCTGCTGCCGAAGCTCACCGTGCCCCGCCTCGCCTCCGACGACCTCGACCTGCTCGCCGAGTCGCTCGCCGCCGAACCGGAGCGCCCGAGATGACCACCCGACGCATCGGCACCCCGCTCGCCCACCTGCTCGACTCCGCCGACCTGCTGGTCACCTGCGGGCCGGGTGGTGTCGGCAAGACCACCACTGCGGCTGCGCTGGGCCTGGCGGCGGCGCGGGCCGGCCGTCGGGTCGTGGTCGTCACGATCGACCCGGCGAAGCGGCTCGCCGATGCGCTCGGCATCGATGCGGCCGGGTCGAACGAGCCGCACCTCGTCACCGGCGCGGTCACCGGCCCCGGGTCGTTCTCGGCGTTGATGCTCGACGCCGAGAAGACGTTCGATCAGCTGATCCGCGACCGAGCCGGCGACGCCGCGCAGGCGATCCTCGACAACAGCGTGTACCGCAGCATCGCCGGATCGCTCGCCGGCGCGCAGGAGTACATGGCCATCGAACGGCTGCACCAGCTGCACTACAGCGGCGACTACGACCTCGTGGTGATCGACACGCCGCCGTCACGCCACGCGATCGACGTCCTCGAGGCACCCGACCGGCTGGTGGGCTTCCTGTCGAACCCGGTGTACCGCGCGCTCACCATCCCGAGCCGCTCGTTCGCGAAGGTCACCAACGCCGCGTCGAGCGCGTTCTTGTGGACCGTGAAGCGCCTCGCCGGACCCAAGATCGTGGAGGACACGATCGAGTTCTTCCGATCGATCTCCGGGCTCGAGGCGGGCCTGCGCACGAGAGCGGCCGAGATGTCGGCCCTGCTGCGCGCCGACCACACCGCGTTCGTGCTGGTGTCGAGCCCCCGGGCCGAGGCGATCGACGAGGCGAGCTTCCTCGCCACGGCGTTGCACGACGGCGGCTTCCGGCTCGGCGGTGTGGTGGTCAACCTGGTGCATCCACTGCCACCCGCGCTCCACCTCGACGACGACACGCTCGACGGCATCACCGGTCCGCTCGCCGAGCAGATCGCCTACCACCGCGAGCTCACCGCGCTCGCCGAGGGCGAACGGGCCGAGCTCGAGTCGTTGATCGCGCTCGCCGGCGATGCGCCGGTGTGCGAGGTGCCGCTGCTCGACCACGACGTCCACGACGTGGACGCCCTGATCGAGCTCGGCGGCGTGCTGGTCGACTGACGCCCCTCGGGCGGCAGCTGTCGGCGACCGACGGCGATGGTTCAGGCCGGCGGCGAGAAGTCGGGACCCTCGGTGCGGGTGCGCTTGAGCTCCCAGAACCCGTCGACGGTGGCGGCGGCGCTCACGCCGTCCCACAACCGCAGGCCCTGGTCGAGCGGCAGGCGGCGGCTGATGACCGGACCGAAGAAGCCGACCCGCTTGCCGGTGTCGTCGGTGAACGCGAGCAGCGGGGTGCCGACGTCGTTGCCGGTGAGGCCGAGGCCGTCGTCCATCGACGCACGGATGACCGCGTCCCACGACTCGTCGTCGAAGGCCGCTGCGTACGACGTGTCGAGGCCTGCCTCGGCGAGCAGATCGGCGGCGGTCGCCGAGCGGTCCTGCTGATGGTGGATGTGCTCGCCGTACACGGTGTACAGCCGGGCCAAGGGCTCGTTGCCCTCACCGGCACGTACGGCCTCGAGCACGCGCAGCAGGCCATGGGTGTAGGACGCACCCTCGTACCATGGCGAGTCGGGCTGCAGGTCGTTCTTGAACTTCAGGCTGATCGATCGCCACACGATGTCGAGGTCGCGGTGCGGCGCGACGTCGAGCGCCCAACGCGACGTGACCCAGCACCACGGACAGGCGGGATCGATCCAGAACTCGAGTTGCACGACAGTCTCCTTGACGGTGGACGGCACCAGGGTGCCTCGCGGCGTGCGAGGCATCGGGGGATCGGTGTGGGCTGCAACCGCGTCACCGCCCGATTTCTTCCGGGTCGCGATGATGCGGGACGATCGGACCGTGTCGGTCGACGGGTCGCAACCTCCCGAGCAGGCATCCGCCGCAGCGTCGGTGCGCGACATGCGGTCGGGCGAAGCCGCTGCGGTGCGCTCACTGGTGTTGGCGGGGCTCGCCGAACACTGGGGATCGGTCGACCCGTCGCTCAACCCCGACCTCGACGACCTCGCCGCCGCGCATCCGGGCAGCCGCACCCTCGTGGCCGTGGACCCGGCCGGGACGATCGTCGGGACCGGCACGATCGTCCCGCGTGGCACCGGCACGGCAGAGGTCGTGCGGATGTCGGTCGCCACGGCTCGGCGCGGCACGGGCGTGGGGCGTCAGGTGCTCGACGCACTGGTCGAGGTGGCGCAGTCGTGGGGCGTGCACCGGCTGGTGTTGGAGACCACCGCCGACTGGTCCGGCACGGTCGCGTTCTACGAGCGCTGCGGGTTCCGGATCACGCACCACGAGGACGGCGAGTTGGGACGCGATGCCTGGTTCGAACGTCGCCTGTGACGCCGGGCGGCCGGACGGCCGGACGGCGAGCAGCCGATGGCATGCGACGATCGGGCTAGACAGGGTCGATGGACGACACGGCACGCAGCGAGACGGTGGACACCCGGGTGGTGGCGGACGGCATCTGGGTGGTGACGATCCGGCGGCCCGAGGTGCGCAACGCGGTCGACGGGCCCACGGCCGCGCTGCTCGCCGAGGCGTTCCGTGAGTTCGACCGTCGCGACGACCTGTCGGTCGCGGTGCTCACCGGCGACGGCGGCACGTTCTGTGCGGGCGCCGATCTGAAGGCGGTCAGCACGGGTGCCGGCAACCGGGTGCATGCCGACGTCGAGCTCGACGGCCCGATGGGACCGACACGGATGCTGCTGTCGAAGCCGGTGATCGCCGCGGTCGAGGGCCACGCCGTGGCCGGCGGGTTGGAACTGGCGGCCTGGTGTGATCTGCGCGTGGCCGCCGAGGACGCCGTGTTCGGCGTGTACTGCCGACGGTGGGGCGTCCCGCTGGTCGATGGTGGCACGGTGCGGCTGAGCCGCCTGCTCGGCCACAGCCACGCCCTCGATCTCATCCTCACCGGGCGAGGCGTGAGCGGAGCGGAGGCCCGGCGGATGGGGTTGGCGAACCGTCTCGTGGCACCCGGCCAGGCGCTCGACGCTGCCATCGAACTGGCCCGGCAACTGGCCGGGTTCCCGCAGCAGTGCCTGCGCGGCGACCGCACCTCCAGCTACGAGCAGTGGTCGATGCCCCTGCCCGAGGCGCTCGCGCTCGAGACCCGGCTCGGCCTCGCCACGATCGCGTCGGGGGAGACCGTCGCCGGCGCCCGCCGGTTCGCCGACGGCGCGGGCCGCCACGGCGAGTTCGGCTGACGGTCGGTCGTCCCGGCCGGCTGTTCAGTCGAGCGAGCCGTCGGCCAGGGCCTGGTTGCCCCGACGCACGTCGTCGAGGTGGTGCAGGGGGTCGTGGACGAAGTAGCGGGCGAAGGTGTCGACGGTGAACTCGGCCCCGTCGGAGCGCAACCCCGTTCGGCCCCACTGGTCGTCGCCCACCTGTTCGAACCGGGCGCTGATCGCCTCGGCTGCGACCGCCAGCTCGTCGGCCACCGCCGCCGGGTCCTGCAGGTCGTAGCGGTCCTCGACCGCAGTGACGTCCTGGTCCCAGTTCGCGAAGCGGGGCGCGTCCTCGGTGAGCATGAGCTCGAGCCGTCGATCGAACAGGCGGAAGACGTCGCGCACGTGGCAGCCGTACTCCAGCGCCGACCACTGGTCGGCGGCGGGACGCAGCCGGGCGTGCGGATGGGCGAGCAGCGATCGCCACTCCCCCACCTGCCCCCGGACCAGGCCGGGCACGGCCGACGCGGGTGTGACCGCGGCATCGAAGCCGCAGTCGGGGCAGACTCGCTCGAGCACCCAGGTCCAGTTCTTGTCGTCGGGAACGATCGGCGGCGGCGCGGGGTGAGCGGGGTCGGGAGGCATGGCCATGATCCGACCGTAGTCAGGCAGTACGCTTGGATCGCCCTGGTTTCCCCCACCGTCGGTACGGTCTCGCACCGCCTGATCAGGACACGGAACGACATGAACCCACCGCTGGATCGCACGCCGCACGCCCCGCCCCGCGACCGGGCCCGCAGCCAGGCCGATTCGCGCGCCCGCACGGCGCCCGCCGCCCGATCGGCAGCACGTTCGACCTCCAGCCGTGCGCCGCGAACCGCGCAGGTCACGAGCGGTTCGGGTCACGACGGGTTCGGCCACGACCATCATCACGACGGGCACCACGACGGGCGTCACGGGCACGGCCCCCACAAGGTCGACCGACGCCCGTTGCTCGTCGTCGGCGTCGCTGCGACGCTCGTGTGCGGCTTCTTCGCCACCCGGGGCGACGACGCGGGCGACATCGTCGCCCCCGCGGCAGCGGCAGCACCTGCAGCGGTCGACGCAGCCGTCGACACCAGCCTCCCGACGTTCTCCCAGGCAGCCGCCCCGGCCGCGGCGCCCACCGACCCCGCGGCGGCCGACCCCGCTTCGGTGCCGGCAGCCGCGGTGCCGGCAGCCGGCGAACAGGGGGCTGACGGCGAGGACCTCACCAACGTCGACACCTGTCTGATGGACACGCTGTCGCTGCGCATCGGCGAGACCGGCCAGGGCGTCACCTGCCTCCAGCAGGCCCTGGTCGCCCAGGGCTTCTACACCGGCGCCGTCACGGGCTCGTTCGACCAGGCCACCTTCGACGCGGTCGAGGCGATGCAGACCGACCGCAACCTCTTCGTCGACGGCGTCGTCGGCCGCGAGTCGGCGCTGTCGCTCGGCATCTGGCCCGACGAGGAGTCGTTCGTCACCCGTACCCCACCGCCCGCACCGGGCGCCGTCGATCTCGCCGGCTACCGGCTGTCGTCGGTCGCGTCGGCAGGGTCGGACGCACCGCCGTTGCCGGCGAACTCCGGTGAGGGCCGCCGCCTCGTGTACGAACGCGCCGGCCAGCGCGTGTGGGCCGTCGGCAGCGAGGGCGAGATCATCCGCTCGTGGCTCGTCTCGGGCAGCAAGTACAGCAACGAGTTGCCCGGCACCCACGAGGTGTACAGCAAGTCCGATGTCTCCACTGCGTGGAACGGCAAGGCCTGGCTGCCGAAGATGGTGCGCTGGCTGAAGACCGAGCGGGGGGCCATCGGCTTCCACTCGATCCCGTTGCACGTCGAGGACGACTCGCCATACCAGACCGACGCCGAGCTCGGCACCCGCCTGTCGGGCGGCTGCCAGCGCCAGGCAGTGCTCGATGCCGACTTCTTGTGGGAGTGGGCCGACATCGGCACCAAGGTCGTCGTCATCTGAGATCTCGCTGCGTCGGTGAGGCGGATCGGCCCGTCCGGGCACGTCCACCTCACCGTGCGCAGCGCTGGCGCCGACACGCTC
>JBILUM010000058.1:0-8564 GCA_044370995.1 Ilumatobacteraceae bacterium
GCCGCCGACGTCCACGACTCGTTCACGGCCCGCTCGTTCACCGATGCGATGGAGCAGATGGCGAGCGACGTCGACCGCCTCGTCGCCCTGTTCGACGAGCACGGTGTCCGCGCCGTCGAACCGCGCTCGCCCACAGCGGCGGATGCCGACGCCACCGCCGCAGTGATCGAGGCCTACAACGCAACGGCCCGCCAGGTGAGCGAGTTGCGCGCCTACACCTACGCCACGGTGGCCACCGACACCCGCCACGAGCAGGCCCAGGCGCTGCTCTCCGAGATCGAGACACGCGACGCCAAGGTGACGCCGCTGCTCGCCCGTTTGGCCGACTGGGTCGCATCGCTCGGCGCCGACGAGCTGGCGGTGCTGCACCCGACCGTCGGCGATCACGTCGGGCCGCTGCGACGGCTCGCCGTGCGCGCCGAGCGGCAGATGAGCGAATCCGAGGAGCATCTCTACGCCGAGCTCGCCACCACCGGCTCGTCGGCGTGGTCGCGCCTGCAGCGCGAGATCACCTCGCAGCTCACCGCCGAGGTGGCGCTCCCCGACGGCCCTGCCACCATGCCGATCAACGCGGTGCGGGGCCTGGCATCGCACGCCGATCCCGCCGTCCGCCAAGCCGCATACGAGGCCGAGCTCGCCGCGTGGCCCACGGTCGCCCCGGCGTGCGCCGCGGCGATGAACGCCATCAAGGGCGAGGCCAACACCGTCAACCGACGTCGCGGGTGGCCGTCGCCGCTCGACGCATCGCTGTACGCGAACAGCGTGTCGCGCCCCACATACGACGCGATGAACGCGGCGATCACCGCATCGCTGCCGACCATCCGCGGCTGGATGCGCACCAAGGCCCGCCTCCACGGCCACGACGGTCCGCTCCCCTGGCGCGACCTGTTCGCACCGCTGCCCGTCGCACCGGGCGACATCTCCTGGCAGGAAGGGCTCCGCCTGGTGCGCGGCGCCTTCGCCGACTACAGCGGCCCGCTCGCGTCGCTCGTCGATCGGGCTGTCGCCGAACGCTGGATCGACGCAGCGCCACGCGACGGCAAGGTGGGCGGGGCGTTCTGCATGTCCTTCGTCGACGACCGGTCGCTGGTACTGCTCAACTGGAGCGGTTCGGTCGATTCGGCCCAGACCACGGCGCACGAGCTCGGCCACGCCTATCACAACACCCAGCTCGCACATCGCACACCGCTCCAGCGCAGGCTCCCGATGGCGCTGGCCGAGACCGCCAGCATCTTCTGCGAGACCCTCGTCGTCGAAGCCGGCCTGCAGCACCTGCAGGGCGCTGACCGGCTCGCGCTGCTCGACGTCGACCTCCAGGGCTCGACCCAGGTGGTCGTCGACATCCGCTCGCGGGTGCTGTTCGAGACCGAACTGTTCGCCCGCCGGCAGCGCCGCACCCTTGGAGCCGGCGAGCTGCACGAGATGATGCGCGAGGCGCAGGCCGACGCCTACGGCGACGGGCTCGACCAGTCGACCGCCCACCCGTACATGTGGATCCTCAAGCCGCACTACTACGGCTCGCACTTCTACAACTGGCCGTACACCTACGGGCTGCTGTTCGGGCTCGGGCTCTTCGCCCGCTACCAGGACGACCCCGAACGGTTCCAGGCCGGCTACGACGACCTGCTGTCGCGGGCCGGCATGGACTCGGCCGAGGAGCTCGGCACCGCCTTCGGCCTCGACGTCACCGACGAGGCGTTCTGGGCCGCGAGCCTGTCGGTGATCGGCGAACGCATCGCCCAGTACGAGTCGCTGGCCGCCGACCTCGGGCTGCTGCAGGACCCGCTGACGTGACCACCCGCTACGACGTCGATCGCACGCAGCTGGCCGAGCAGCTCGCCGGCGAGCCCCGCTACCGGCTCGACCAGGTGTGGCAGGGCCTGTACACCCAGCTCGCCACCCCCGAGGAGCTGACGTCGCTGCCGAAGGCGCTGCGCGCCCGCCTCGACGATGAGTTGCCACTTGCGTTGCACCAGGAGATCCGGCGCATGAGCGACGGTGGCGACACGGTGAAGTACCTGTGGCAGCTCGACGACGGCAACCGCATCGAGACCGTGCTCATGCTGTACCCCGACCGCGTCACGGTCTGCGTCAGCAGCCAGGCCGGGTGCGCGATGGACTGCGGCTTCTGCGCCACCGGACAGGCCGGCTTCAAGCGCCACCTCACCACGGGCGAGATCGTCGAACAGGTGGCCCGGGCCGCCCGCGAGGCCAAGGACATGGGCCGCCGACTCGGCAACGTCGTGTTCATGGGCATGGGCGAACCGCTCGTCAACGAGGGCGCCGTGTGGGGTGCGATCGAGCGGATCCACGGCGACATCGGCCTGTCGGCGCGCCACCTCACGGTGAGCACGATCGGCATCGTGCCCGGCATCCGCAGCCTCGCCGCCCGCCCACTGCCGGTGAACCTCGCCGTGTCGCTGCACGCCGCGAACGACGAGCTCCGCAACACCCTCGTGCCGATGAACAAGCGCTACCCGCTCGAACAGCTGATGAACGCCTGCGCCGACTACCTGGCGGTGAAGGGCCGACGGATCAGCTTCGAGTGGGCGCTCATCGAAGGCGTCAACGACCGCGACAGCGATGCGTTCGAGCTGGCCGCGCTGTGCAAGCGGTTCCGGCTCGCCGCCCACGTGAACCTCATCCCGCTCAACCCGACGCCGGGCTGGCCGACGATCGGCAGCAGCCCGAAGCGGGTGCAGCAGTTCCGCGACCTGCTGGAATCGCGGGGTGTGAACGCCACCGTCCGCCGCAACCGGGGTACCGACATCGACGCCGCGTGCGGTCAGCTCGCGGCCGGCCAACCGGTGGAGATCAGGACCCCGCGAGGTACTTCGGGTTCGCCACGCTGAGCTTGTCGCGCACGCTGGCCCACACCAGCTCGCGCACCTCGGCCGCCCGGTCGTCGAGTTCGCCGCTGCGGATCCGTGCCGCGAGCTCGGCCTCGTCGGCGCACCCCAGCTGATCGAGCCTCGCCTGGTGCGTCGCCGCCTGGACAGCGCCGGTCTCGAGCTCGCGCTCGACCATCGCGAGCACGTTGATCGCGACACGAGCGTGGAACTGGAGCCGACCGGTGGTGCCGGTGAGCACGTCGCGCTCGAGCCACTCACGGACCGATTCGACGAGCTCTCGGCTCGTGGGCATGTCGTGCGGGATCACCAGCGTCCCTCCAGGGCCAGGAACAGGTCGTGTTCGTTCTCGCACACCCGCCGCCCGATGGCGGCGAGCTCGTGGCTGCGGGAGAAGCCCGACATGTGCGCGCTGCACTGGAGGATGCACATGATCCCCCACTTCAGCGTGCCGAGCACCTCCCACCACAACGCCTCGTCGGGGTCGACCCTGCCGCCGCCCGCCGCCTCGTAGGCGTCGAACAACTCCTGGTACTCACCGACGCCGGCGACCGGCTTCGCCGAACCGAACCGCCACGCCTTCACGCACAACCACCCGAGATCCTCCATCGGATCGCCGAGGTGCGCCAGCTCCCAGTCGAGCACGGCACGGAGACCGTCGGTACCGACGATCACGTTGCCGAGCCGGAAGTCGCCGTGCACGATCGCCTGGCGGGGCGACACCGGCCGATGCCGTTCGAGCCAGCGGAACACCAGCTCGAACGTCGGGTGCGGCTGCCCGAGCGAGTCCATGACGGTGCGGTAGTACTCGATCTGGTCCTGCTCGACGAGACCGGGGGCGGTGTCGACGGGGATCGCGTGGAGCTGGGCGAGCGCCGCGCCGAGCTGGGCCGGCAGCATCCTGCGGGCCTCGGCGTACTCGTCGTCGCGGAGGATCTTGCGGGCGATCGTCTCGCCCTCGACCGCGGTCATCACCATGAACGACGCCCCGAGCGGCGAGTCGTCACCCGTATCCGCTGCGATCACCTGGGCGACCGGCATCCCGGCCGCGCCCGCAGCGCGCAGCACCGATGCCTCGACGCCCATGTCGCGGCCATCGCCGCTGCGTTGTCGCTGCAGGATCAGGGGGCGTCCGTCGGCGACGAAGCGCCACGTCTCGCGCGACGCCCCGCCCGACAGCCGGACGAGATCGACCACCGAGGTCGCGCCGACCGCGCCCGCGAGTTGGTCGGCGAGCTCCGATGTCATGGGCGACGAGCCTTGCCGATGGGCGCTCGCCGTCCCGAATCGGGCCGGGGTCAGCGGGTCAGCGGGTCAGCGGGCCAGCGGGTCAGCAGTGGTTGCGCACGGTGGCATACGGATTCACCGCGGCCCCACCGCCCGGGCGGATCTCGAAGTGCAGGTGCGGGGTCGAGAACTTGGCGTTGCCGGTGTCGCCGACGTAGCCGATGACCGTGCCGGCGGTGACCTGACCGAGCGTCGCCCAACTGTCGAGGTGGGCGTAGTAGTACCGATTGCCGTCGGCGCCCGAGAGCGCCACGGTGTTGCCGCCGAGAACGTTCACCTTCGACTGGGCGAAGCCGTCGACCACGGCCACCAACGGCACGCCACGGCTGGCGATCATGTCGACGCCCTGGTGCGAACGGCCACCGCTGCGCGGCGCGCCCCACGTGTCACCGAAGCCGACCGGGCCCTGGACGGGGCACACCCAGCCCGGACCCGCGAGGTCGCCCGCCGCGCCGCCCGGTCGAGCGCCCGCACCGGTGTTGCCCGTGAGGCCGCCGCCGGTGCCACCGGTCGACTTGTCGGTGGGCCCCGACGAGTCGATGTCGTCGGCGTCGATCTGCGTGGAGTCGACCGGCGCGTTCGCCCCGAGCTGGCTCTGGGATCCGACGGAATCCTGGGCGGCGGCCTGGGCGCGCAGCACGTCGGCGGCGGCGTCCTCCTGGCGACGACGCTCGGCCTCCTCGGCCTGCAATGCCCGCTTGATCGCCTCGTCCTGCAGCCGGTCGGCCTCGACCTGCTTCAACCGCTCGATCTCGGCGAGCGCGTCCTCGCGCCGACGATCGAGTTCGTCGCGGGCGACCTCGGCGTCGGCCTGGGCCTGGGTCAGCTCGGCCTGCTTGTCCTCGAGCTCGGCGTTCAGCGCGTCGAACTCGTCGAAGTCCTCGGCCGAGGTCTCGTTCACCACGTCGATCAGCACCGCGACCTGGGCCTGCTCGCCCGCCGACCGGAAGCCCGTCAGCAGCGGGAGCGAGTCGGTACCGCTGCGCGTGAAGCGGTTGATCGCCACCTTCTCGACGGTCGCCCGCAGCGCATCGATCTGCGTCTGCAGGACGGCGATGTCGCGCTCGAGCGCCTGCTGGGAGAGCTCGAGTTGGTCGAGATCGCTCTCGGCCTGGAACAACGCGTCGGCAGCGGCGTTGGCGCGCTCACGAGCGTCGGCGATCTCCTCGGCGGCCTGCTGGGCGGCGTCGTCGGATTCGTCGGCTCGTACGGACGACGATGGCACTGCCGGAACCAGCAGCGCCATCCCCGCCAGGATCGCCCAGAGTGCACGCATGTGCACAGAACGCTACCTCCCGGCCCTGATCCGCCACGGTCACCCCCCGGCCAGGGCGACTTCTTGACGAACTCCACACGATCACGCCCTAGCGTCTGACCTCGTGACCGGCCACCCCCCTGCTCCCTCGACGTCAGCACCCCGCACGGCCCCGGTACTCGACCTTCGCGGCGTCTCGTTCGTTCGTGACGAACGGGTGATCCTCGCCCCGATGGACTGGCGCGTGGCGGCCGACGAGCGCTGGCTCGTCCTCGGCGCGAACGGTTCGGGCAAGACCACCCTGGTGCGGATCGCGGCGATGTACGAGCACCCGTCGTCGGGCGACGTCACCGTGCTCGGTGAGCGGCTCGGGCGCACCGACGTCCGGGTCCTGCGCCGCCGCATCGGCTACTCCTCCGCCGCGATCGCTGCCCAGATCCGGCCCGAGCTCACCTGCGTCGACGTCGTGATGACCGCCAAGTTCGCCGCGCTCGAACCGTGGTGGCACCGCTACGACGACGCCGATCGCGCGAGAGCCGTCGCCTGCCTCGACCGGATGCAAGTGGCCCGCTTCACCGATCGATCGCTCGGCACGCTGTCGTCCGGCGAGCAGCAGCGCGTCCTCCTCGCACGAACGCTGATGACCGACCCGGGCCTGCTGCTGCTCGACGAACCCAGCGCTCGGCTCGACCTCGGCGGCCGCGAGCAGCTCGTCGCCGCGCTCGCCGAACTCACCACCGATGCGGACGCAGCGCCGCTCGTACTCGTGACCCACCACCTCGACGAGGTGCCCGAGGGGATGACCCACGTGCTGATGCTGCGACACGGCGAGGTGGTGGCCCGCGGCCCGATCGACACGACCCTCACGTCGGCGGCACTGAGCGACTGCTTCGAGATGACGCTCCAGCTCGAGCGGCGCCGCGACGGGCGCTGGTCGGCCTGGGCCGACCGCTGATCAGTCGGCGACCAGTTCGAGCAGCCGCTCGCGGCCGGCGACGATCTGCTCCGCCAGCACCTTCTCCATCACACCGCCGGTCCAGAGTGCGCCCCCGTAGTGGAGACGCATCTCCAGCCGGCTCGCCGGCGCCACCCCATCGCTGCTGACGACGGTCGCGTCGAGCACCCACGACGAGTGGCTCCGCCCGTCGTGTTCGACCCGCTCGAATCGCACGTGCGCAGCCTCGACGTCGTGAACGGTGCGAACCATCCGCAGCCGCTTCGACCGGGCGAACGGACCGAGGCGGGCGCGCAGTTCGACCTCCCACGCGGGTCGACCGTCGGCCTCGGGCGCGACCGACGCCACCCGATGCGCCAGCGGCATCCACGCCGGATAGTCGGTGAGTTCGTCGATCAGCGAGAACAGCCGGTCGGGCGCACAGGGCGCATCCATCTGGGCAGCGACATCCACCCCCGCAGTATCGCCGCGCCGGCTGCTCGATCGCGTCTCTCGGCCCGGAACCGGCTCGGGCTCAGGCGCCGTCGGCGGTGATACCGCGGAACGCCCGCGACAACAGGCGGCCACGGGCCTGCAACAACCCGGACAGGTCGTCCTGCTGATCGAACCGCGGCTGCCACGGCAGCACCTGGGCGTCCTGATGCTCCACCTCGGGCTCGGGCTCCACCTCGGGCTCGGGCTCGGCCTCGGGCTCGGCCTCGGCCTCGGGCTCCGGCTCGGCCTCGATGGCTGCCTCGGGCTCGGGGTCGACGACCGGGCGCAGCATCGCCACGGTGGGATCGGTCACCAGGGCGATGGGCGCCGGGCCGGCCTCGCGGATCTCCCCGTCGGGCGAACCGCCGGCACCCATGTCGTCGAGGCTCAGCTGCATCGCCGCGGTACGCAGCACCTCCAGCGTGCGATCGCTGCGGTCGGCACGACCACGACGCGGGCGGGGGCGGACGAGCTCGTCGGTGAGATCGTGCATCCGCGCGGCGGTGAACAGGCGCGGTACCGGCTCGCGACGGTCGTCGAGCATCCAGCCGAGCGGGACCACCATCGCGTCGGCGTGCCGTCGGCAGAGGCCACCGGACCGCGTTCCCTGAGATGCGTCGTAGGCATCGAGCCACACCACGAGCGACTCGGCGTCGAAGCCGTACGCCACCTCGGCAGGTGACGAGCACCCCGGGCGTTCACAGAGTCGTGGCATCGTCCGAAACGGTACTCCACCCCCCTTCACCAGGGGTGGGATCATCCACCGGGCACCCGACGCAGGCTCCCGAACCAGGTCGGGTCAGCCGGCGGCGCGGAACCGGTTGCGGCCCTCGCGCTTGGCCCGGTACAGCGCATCGTCGGCAGCGCTGACGAGCGCTTCCGGCGTGCGCGCGGTGAGCGGATACTCGGCGATGCCGATCGAGGTCGTCTGCTGATGATCCGGCGGCAGCGCAGGCGCGCACGCCGCGCTGCAGGCCGCGAGCAGTCGCTCGGCCAACGACGTCGCTCCCTTGGTGTCGCACGACGGGCAGATCACCAGGAACTCCTCGCCGCCCCATCGGATCACCGTGTCATGGCCGCGCACCGACGTGCGCAGGAGCGCAGCGAAGGCGGCGAGCACGGCGTCTCCGACGTCGTGACCGTGGCGATCGTTGACCTGCTTGAAGTGGTCGAGATCGCACAGCAGCACCGACATCGGCTTCCCCGTCGCGTCGGCCATCTGGCGGGCCTGGGTGAGTGCCTTGCTCGCCCGTCGACGGTTGCCGACGCCCGTGAGCTGGTCGGTGTCGGCCTCGGCGGCGAGGCGGATGTTCTGCTCGATCCGCTCCAGGCCGGTGGTCAGCGCGAGCACGAGCTCGTCGAGGCGCTGCAGCTGGTCGGCCGCAGGATGCTCGACGTAGCCGATGTCGAGCGCGAGCGTCAGCTGTTCATCGACCACCAGGCGGCGTTCGATCTGGTGAGGGCCGAGTCGGCCGGCCTCCGTCTGCAGGGTGCCGGCGAACCGTGCCGCAGTGGCCGACATCGTCGCACCGGCGACGCCCGGCAGACCGGCGAAGGCGGCGGTGAGCTCGTGCAGTTCGGCCACGTTCCACTGCTCATCGAGCGTGGCGACCACACGGAGGGCCTTGGCCGCAGCCGCACGGCGACGGAGCTGTTCGCTCTCGACGACGCGGGCGAGCCCGGTCGCGATCTGGCCGGCGGCCTCGTCGAGGAACCCCGCAGCCCGCAGTGCAGCAGGCACCTC
>JBILUM010000059.1:0-8551 GCA_044370995.1 Ilumatobacteraceae bacterium
CCATGTACCGGCACTGCGGTCTCCCCGGCTGCGAGGTTCACGTGTCCCAGACCGAACCCCACCACCTCATCGACTGGGAACACGGCGGCCACACCGACATCGAATTCCTCGTGCCCGTGTGCAAACACCACCACGACCTCCTCCACGCCAAGCACTGGCAACTCACCCTCGACGCCGATCGGCGGCTGACCATCACGAAGGAGGGACGCACGATCATGACCACCGGACCACCAACCGACCAGTGGGCCTGACGGCCCGACATCAGGTCGGCCCACGTTCCAGACCACGACGGCGGAACACGCGACCCCACCAGGTCGCCGCGACCGACCCGCACCTTGACAACCGAAGAACCCGGCCGTCGTGCGCCGTCGCGGTCAGCCTCGCGTCACGCAGGGGTGGTCTCGAGCTCCGCGGCGTCGAGCACCTCGCGACGGACGTATCCACCGACGATCAGCGGGGTCCCGATCAGCGATCCGAGCTCGCCCCTGCGGCTGCGGCCGGCCTGAGGGGCGCAGGCGCTGGGCCCTCGCGCGTCACGAAGACGACACCGGCGACCACCACGGCGCTGCCCACCACCGACGCAACCGTCGGCGGCTCGTCGAGCACGGCCCAGGCCACGACGATGCTCACCGGTGTCACGAGCGTGGCGAGGCTCGCCGTCGTGGTCGCTGACAGCACCTGCATGGCCCCGGTGAGCGCCGCGTAGACGAACGCCGAGCCCACCGCGCCCAGCCACACGAGCATCAGCCATCCGCCCACCGACAGCCCGCCGAACTCGCCCATCCGCGGCGCGACGACCACCAGCATCACCGACGCGCCGAGCACCGTTCCCGGCGTGTTCAGCCACCAGGCGTCGTAGCGGTCGGCGATGCTCCGGGTGGCGACGGTGACCGACGCCCACACGAGCGTCGAGGCCGCCACCAACGCGATGCCGAGCGGTGTCGACGCACCGTCGCCGCCCGAACCCCACGAGATCACGACGATGCCGAGTACCGAGAGGACGAGGCCCACGGCGTGCGACCGGGTGAGGCGGTGGTGCAGGAACAGCCACTCCAGCGCCGCGACCATCGCCGGCATCGTGCCGAGCACGACGGCCGACACCGCCACCGTCACGCGATCCTGCCCAGCACTGAACAGCAGGTGGAACCCTGCCGACCCTCCCAGCCCGCACAGCACCACGCGCACGCGGTCGCGTGGTTCGATCGGACGTCGCCGGCGCGGCTGCAGGGCCACCACGGTGACGAACGCGATCGCGGAAACGACCACACGCCCTGCCGCCAACGCGTTGGGGGTGAGGTCGCGCAGGATCAGCTCGATCAGCGTGAACGACACGCTGCCGACTGCCACGGCGCCCGCCATGAGCGCGAACGCGCGGCCTCGCCCGGCCGCCGGTGCGTCACTCATCCGGGTCACTCATCCGGGTCACTCATCCGGGTCACTCATCCGGGTCACTCATCCGGGTCACTCGCCCGGTCACTCGCCCGGTCACTCGCCCGGTCACTCGCCGGGTCACTCGCCGGGTAGGGCGTGCCGCGAGGGCAGCGAGGCCAGGAAGGTCGACGTCGCCTCCACGATCCGTGCCTGTGCTTCCTGCCTCGACACGGTGGGCTCGCCGTCGCCGCGCTGGTCGCCGTAGTCGCCGAAGAAGGCGTGCACCGCGCCAGGGATCGTCACGAATTCAGCGGAGGCCGGCAGGTCGGCCGCCGAGGCGGCGATGTCGTCGGGTGTGGCGAGACCGTCGTTCGCCGCCGACACCGAGAGCACCGCCAGGCCGTCGGCGTCGGCCATGGGGCCCGTCGGATACGCGGCCCACAGCACGAGCGCGTCCACACCGCCCTCGCCCCGATGGTCGCGGGCGTAGATCGACGCCACCGCGCCCCCGAGCGAGTGCCCGCCGACGGCCCAGTGCTCGATCCTCGGGTGGTCGGCGATCACGTCACTCGCCGCGCCGGCGCCGAAGAACGCCACGCCCATCGGCATCTTCACCACGACCACGAGGTACCCGGCCTCCGCCAAAGGACGCAGCGTCGGTGCGTACGCGCGGGGGTCGACCAATGCGCCGGGATAGAACACGAGGCCGGTGGTCGCTCCGGCGACCGGTGCGAACTCGATCGACGTCAGCGACTCGGTCACCTCCACGTCGGCATCATCGACGAGTTGGGCGACGGCTGACGGCGATGCCGTGAGCGGCCGGAAGTACATCACCACGGCGATCACCACCGCCAGCGCGGTGCCGGCCAGCACGGTACGGATCGTCGTCCGCGCGCTGCGCGGACCGCGTGGCGTGGCCCTCCCCTCCCACACCCGGCCACCCCAGACGGACAGCACCGTGACGGCGACGAGCACGATCACCACGAGCACCAACAGGTACGCCGGATGCGACGCGCGGATGCCGGCCCACGACGTGACGGCCGCGACGAGCACCACGACGAGCGACGCCGTTGCGACGACCACGCGCCGCACACCGACGCGAGGCATGCCGGCCTCACCGGTGGCCGACCCGTGCTGGTCGTGGTGCTGGTCGTGGTCCGGCGAGGTCATCGGCGCTACTTCACCACACCGACCGCGAGGGGACCGCGATCGCTTCCCCGATCACGCCGTGTGCTTCAACACGCTCACGGGGATCGCGCTCTGGATCGCCATGCCGTTCAGCCGGTCCCAGCCACTGTCGACGGTGCACAGGCGGTTGGTCGGCGAGCCCTCGGTGCGCACGTCCTCGTCGGTGATGGCACCGCCCCACGAGTGCGCCATCGAGATCACGCCACGCTTCACCGTGTCGCTGCCCTCGGCCACGGCCAGCACACTCCCGGTGGGCGACGTGATCTCCAACAGGTCGCCGTCGACGGCGCCGAGGTCGGCGAGGTCGTCGGGATGCAGGTACGCCGCGTTGGTGGTGCCCACCCGGGCGAGCCCCGGCAGCTCGCGCCCGAGCGAGTTGAGGACGTGCTTCAGCCGGCGGCTCACCAGCCGGAACGGGTAAGCACCGTCGTCGAACCCGTCGAGCACCTCCGCCCCCGTGTGCTCGGCGCGCACCTCGGCCATCTCGACCACCACGTCGGGCGGCGCGACGGCGAAGCGTCCGGTGGCCGCGGGGTCGGGGGCCACGACCCGGACTTCGCGGTCATGGAGGATCTGCCCACGGTGCTCACGCATCTCCGCCATCGACATCCGGCCCATCGCGAATGCGAGGTCGAGCATCAGTTCGTCGTCGGCCGAGCCGTCGAGCGGCAGGTCACCGCCGGGCAACGGCATCGACGTCCCCAAACGGGCGGCGATGCCGGCGAACACCTCCCACTCCGACATGCAGTCGCCCTCGGGGGCGAGCACCGCCGGGGTGTAACTGACGTACGGTGCCGCGTACCGACGGTCCATCACGGCCGCGACGTCGGCCCGTTCGAGCTCGAGACGTGGCGGCAGCACGTAGTGCGCGAGCTCGGCCGAGGCCGTCATCCGGTGGTCGATCACCACGAGCAGTTCCAGGTCGCGCAGGGCCGCGATGGTCTTCACCTGATCGGGGAACGCGACGACCGGGTTGCCGCCGCAGACGACCAGGCACCGCACCTGGCCCTCCCCGGGCAGGAGGATCTCCTCGGCGAGCACGTTGGTGAGCATCTCGCCGGGCATGCCGCGGAGTCCCTTCACGCGGTGCGGTGTGCCCGGGGCCGGGTCGCTCGGCGGCACGACCTGGGCCCGCCGCGTGTCGCCGGGCACGAGGAAGTTGCCGCTCTCGAGCGTGTCACCCTCACGGTTCACCCGTCCGCAGATCGCGTTCAGGGTGAGCGTCAGGTGTTCCATCAGGGTGCTGTGCGCTGCCATGTTCGGCCCGGTGCCGGTGCCGGCCGTCCCTCGGGGTCCGGCCGCGAACATCCTGGCGGCGCGCACGACGTCGCCGGCGGGCACCTCGCATCGTTCGGCCACGTACTCAGGGGTGAACGGCGCGACCGCGGCGCGGAGCTCGTCGAGCTGGCCCACCCAACGGTCGCAGAACTCCCGGTCGTGCAGGTCCTCGTCGAGGATCACGCGCACGAGGCCGGCGAGCAGCGTCGGGTCCTCGCCGGGCTTCACCTGCAGCCACAGGTCGGCGTTCGACGCGAGCTCGCTGCGGCGGGGATCGATCACGATCAGCTGCATCCCGCGCGCCTTGGCGCGGCGCAGGGTGACGAACGGGTTGGTCCCTTGGAGGCCGCCGGCCGGCGCGTACGACGACACGAGCGGGTTGTAGCCGACGGCCAGCAGCACATCGGCGTCGCGGAAGTTCTGCCAACCGGCCTCCCACGAGCCCATCCGCAGACGGGCGGTGAGGTGGGCGGGCTGGTCGATGGTGATCGACGTGTAGAACGACGGCGACCCGATGCCACGGTGGAACGCGACAGCGGCCGGCATCGAGATCGCGTTCTGGAACGCGCCCGTGCCGGTGTAGCTGGCGACGGCCCGCGGACCGTGCTCGTCGATGATGCGCCGGATGCGGGCAGCGATGTCGTCGAGCGCCTCGGCGGAGGAGACCTCGGTGAACGTGCCGTCGGCGTCGCGACGCAGCGGCCGGCGGAGCCGATCGGGGGCGTGGTGCTGGTCGGGCAGCTGCCGGCCCTTGATACACGTGTAGCCCTCGAACAGCGGATCGTCGAGCACGCCGCGCACCGCCAGTGCCCGTTCGCGGTCGCTGCTGATCTCGACGTCCACCTCGAGCGGGCACGCCGCGTGGCAGAACCGACAGAAGGTCTGGCGTGTCTCGACGGTCGACTCGCTGGATTCGCCGCTCCGGGTGACGGTGTCGCTCATCGCCGCAGTCTCGCGTGGACGACGTGGGTTCGATGGAAGCGTGGGCGCTTCCTGTCGGTGGACGTGCGGGGAGCGGCGACGGGGGATGCGACAGCGATGTCGGGTGCGGCGGTCGTGACCGCTCAGGACCCCGAGTCGTGGACGCGCAGCAGGAGCTTGCCGTGGTGGCCGCCGTCGAGGAGCATGCGCAGCGTGGCCGGGAACGCGTCGAGGCCGTGCTCGACGTGCTCGCGCATCGCCAGCCGGCCGTCGGCAAGCCAGCCGCCGAGCACGGCCTCGGCCTGCGGGAACGCCGACTCGAAGTGGGTGACGGCGAAGCCCTCCATGCGGGCGTGGCGTTCTGCCAGCTTCAGGTAGTTGCGCGGCCCACGCACGTCGTCCATGTGCTCGTACTGCGAGATCGCGCCGCAGAGCACGATGCGACCGCGCTCGGCGATCTGGTCCAGCGCGACGTCGAGCACCTCACCACCGACGTTGTCGAAGAACACGTCGATCCCCTCGGGCGCGAGCTCGCGGAGCCGATCGGCGACGGCCGCCGTGCCGGTGCGGTGGTCGATCGCGGCGTCCGCGCCGAGCTCGTCGACCAGGTACGCGCACTTCGCGGGCCCACCGGCGATGCCGATCACGCGGGCGGCACCGGAGAGTCGGGCGATCTGCACGGCCATCGAGCCGACGGCTCCGGCCGCACCCGACACCACCACGGTGTCGGCGGGTCCGACGGCGCCGACCTCGACCATTCCGAAGTAGGCGGTGAGACCGGTGGTCATGCCGAGGGCGCCGAGGTAGGCCGTGGCCGGCACGTTCGACACGTCGAGTCGACGCACCATCATCCCGGGGAGCACGGCGTGGGTCTGTGCGCCGAGAGGACCGAAGACCTGGTCGCCGGGCTCGATCCCGTCGACCGCACTGGCGGTCACCGTGCCGACGCCGAGCGCCGGGATGACCCCGCCCATCCGTGCGCCGCGATGGTACGACCGCTCCTCGAGGGTGGTCCGGATGAACGCGTCGATCGACAGGGTGTCGACGCGGATCGACACCTGCCCGGCCGCGACGGGTGCGGCCGGGTCGAGCGGCTCCTCGACGAGCGCGAAGCAGTCGTCGGTGACGGGTCCGTTCGGGCGGGCCGCGAGCGTGACCCTGCGGGCGACGATGGGCGCGCCGCTCATGCCGACATGCCGCCGTCGATCGCGAGGATCTGCCCCGTCACCCACGACGATCCGGGCGCCACGAGGTAGAGCACGGCGCGGCCGAGGTCGTCCGGGGTGCCCAGGCGTCGCATCGGGAGGCGCAGGCGCTTGGTGAGCGCCGGCAGGTCGTCGTCGCCCAGGTGGAGGGCCGTCATCATGATCTCGGTGGGCACCGCGCCCGGCATGATGCAGTTCACGCGGATCCGCGGGCCGAGTTCTTTCGCGAATGTGCGGGTGAGCGAGTTCACCCCGGCCTTGGCCGCGGCGTAGTGACCGCTGCCGGGCATCGTCGTGGTGGCGGCGAGGGAGGAGATGTTCACGATCCGCCCACCGTCGCGCATGGTCGCCGCGGCCACCCGGGTGCACCGCCACACCGCGGTGAGGTTCAACCGCAGCGTCGCGTCCCATTCGTCCTCGTCGAGGGTGACGAGCGGTGCGGACACCGGCGAGCCACCGGCGTTGTTGATCCAGATGTCGAGATGGCCGAACTCGTCGATGGCTCGCTGGGCCAGGGCCTGCACCGCTGCGGGGTCGGTGACGTCGGTCGCGACCGCGATGGCCCGACCGCCGCGGTCGCGGATGCCGGCCGCGACCCGCTCGATCTCGTCGGCACGACGGGCGGCGCACACGACGGCTGCACCGGCGTCGGCGAGGGTCGTGGCGATGCCCTCACCGATCCCTCGGCCCGCGCCGGTGACGATGGCGACGTCGTCGCTCAGGTCGAACAGCTCCTGGCTGGCCACAGTGGGCATGGGGACTCCGATCGTGTCGAGGACTGCTGGTGGGCAGCTGGTGGGCAGCTGGTGGACTACGCGATGGGTGGCGTGCGCCAACTCGCCGGCAGAACTTACCTACGGTAAGTATGTCGCCGTGGACCCTGGGCCGACGGATCGAACCATCCGAACAGCACCAGCGTCGGCCACGCCCACCGGAGCACCGATCGGAGCACCCACCGGAGCACCCACCGGGACACGGACGAGACCGACCACGGCAGGGCGGCACCGGGGACGGCAGACTGGCGCAGTGAACGTCACCGTACGCCGCCGACCCGGCCGTCCCGCAGGCGGCCAGCACGTCGTCGACCGCGACGTCGTGCTCGACGCCGCCGAACGCGTCATCGCCCGCGAAGGCAACGGCGCGTCGCTCGCGTCGATCGCCGTCGAGGCCGGCGTCACCAAGCCGGTGGTCTACGCCCGGGTGGGCAGCCGGGCCGAACTGTCGAACGCGCTCGCGGCGCGCCTCGCCGAGCGGCTCATCGCCGCGGCCAGCGCCGAGATCGGCAACGGCAACAGGCTCGACCGGGTCGTCCTCTCGGCGTTCTTCCGCAGCAGCCTCGAGACGATCGGCGCCCACCGCGAGTTGTTCCTCTACGTCACACGAGGCGCAGCGGACGACACCCCCGAACGCACCCTGTACCTCGCCGGTCGGTCCGCCGCGCCGCTCGCCGAGCTGCTCACCGACTGGCGGACGCGCCGGGGCGACGACGTGGCCGTCGCCGTCCCGTGGGCCTACGCGATCGTCGGCATGCTCAACCTCGTGTCGCTGTGGTGGATCGACGAACGCGACCGGCCGGCCGACGTGCTGGCCGACCAACTGGCCGAACTCGTGTGGTCCGGCCTCGCAGCAGGAGCAGGAGCAGGAGCAACAGGAGCAACAAGAACAGCAGGAGCAACCGGGAGACAACGATGACCGAAGACGAACTCGCCGCGCTGGTCGGCCACCGCTTCCCCGGCGGCACCTACCGCGTGGCGCACTGGGAGAACTGGCTGCTGACCGACTGCACCGGGCGCGAGCAACTGCCCGACGGCCTCGTGCACCCGATCGTGCTGTTCCACGCGCCGATCCTCGGGGCCGGTACCTCGATCACCGAACTGTTCCGCCTCGGCGGCGCGAGCGGTGTCGGCGGTTCGGTGGGTCTGCTCGGCTACGACTGGGAGTACCTGCATCCGCTGCGCGAGGACGTCGACTACCGGGTCGAGGGCGGGATCGTCGCCGCCGAACGTCGCACGGCGCCGACCGGTGCGATCGCCGACCTGGTGGCGTTCCGCATCGAACTCAGCGACGCCGAGGGCGTGGCCGCCCGGGTCACCAACCGGTGGCAGTTCCGGCGCACCGAGGCGCACGTGCCGGTGGTGCGCGACGCCGGGTCGGCCGGCGATGCACCAGCGACCGGAGAACTGCTGCCCGAGTGGGACATGCCGAGCGTCGACGCGGCGCGGATGCGCACGATGGCCGCCATCTTGCGCGACCCGTACCCCGTGCACTGGGACCGCGCCGCGAACGCGACGATCGGGCTCGGAGGCCGCGTCATCAACCAGGGCCCGCTCAACCTCGGCTACGTCGCCAACATGCTCATGGCGTGGGCGGGGCCCGCGTCCGTGCGCCGGTTGACGGTGTCGTTCGGCCGCCCCGTGCTCGACGACGACCACGTCGTCGCCGGGGGCCGCGTCCGTTCGATCGTCGACGGAATCGCGACGTGCGACGTGTGGCTCGCACGCGGCGACGAACACGTCGTGACGGGGACGGCCCAGGTCGTCGCCCCGTCTGCCTGACACCCGCCTCGCTCCGCCGGTCGAATCCGCCGG
>JBILUM010000060.1:0-8547 GCA_044370995.1 Ilumatobacteraceae bacterium
CGGCTCGATCCGCATCCCCGCCTCGTGCTGCGGCCTCGTCGGCCTCAAGCCGTCCCAGGGCCGCATCACGCTCGGCCCGTACCGCGACGAGAGCAACCTCGGCGTCGAGCTGTGCGTGAGCCGCAGCCTGCGCGACACGGTCCGGCTGCTCGATGCCGTCCGCGGCCCCGGTGTCGGCGACACCGTGATCGCCCCGCCGCCGGCGAGGCCGTACGTCGACGAGCTCGGCGTCGATCCCGGCCGCCTGCGCATCGGCGTGCTCGACCACCACCCGTTCGGCCCGGCGATCCACCCCGAGTGCGCGACCGCGGCCAACGACACGGCGGCGCTGCTCGAGTCGCTCGGCCATCACGTCGAACGCGCCTACCCCGACGCGATGAAGAACGCCGACTTCGCCAAGAAGTTCAGCGCGCTGTGGAGCACGAACATGGGCATGGGCCTCGTGCGGATCGCCGAGACGATCGGACGCGAGCTCACCGTCGACGACGTCGAGCTGCACAACTGGGCCCAGAGCGAGTTCGCGAAGCACTTCACCGCGGTCGACTACGCACAGGCGCTCGCCGCGAACGTCACGTTCCGCCGGGCGGTGCAGCAGTGGTGGGTGGGCACCGACGACCAGCCCGCCTTCGATCTGCTCGTCTCCCCCACGCTCGCCGAACCACCGACGCGGATCGGCGAGTTCGCCAACGATCCCGACGCACCGATGGCGCCGATGGTGCGCTCGGCCCGGTACGTCGCGTTCACCCCGGCGTTCAACTCGAGCGGTCAGCCGGCGATCAGCCTGCCCCTGCACTGGACGCCCGAGGGTCTGCCGGTCGGTGTGCAGCTCGTGGCCGCCTACGGCCGCGAGGACGTGCTCGTGCGGGTGGCGAGCCAGCTCGAGCAGGCCCGCCCCTGGATCGACCGCCGCCCGTCGATCTGAGCCCGGAGCCGAATCGCCGATCAGGCGGGCCGAGCGTCAGCGAGCGGTCCAGCCGCCGTCGACGATGATGCTCTGACCGGTGAGGAACGTGCTCGCCGGTGAGGCCAGCAGCAACAGAGCGCCGTCGAGTTCGTGCTCGTGGCCCATCCGCGGAATGGGCGACATCTGCTGGATGAACGCCTGGCTGCCGTCGTCGCTCTCCATGCCGGCTGTCATCTCGCTGGGGAACCAGCCCGGGCACAGCGCGTTCACGCGGATGCCCTTGCGGGCCCACTGCAGCGCCAGTTCGCGCGTGAGGTTGACCACGGCGCCCTTCGACGCGCAGTAGTGCGCCTGCTTCACCGGTGTGGAGCCAACGTGCCCGAGCATCGAGGCGATGTTGACGATCGAGCCTCCGCCGCTCGCGATCATCGACGGCGAGCACAGCTTCGACAGGTGCCAGATCGCAGTGACGTTCAGCTCCATCGCCTGGCGGAAGGTGTCGAGGTCCTCCTGTTCCACCGACACCTTGTGGCCGATGCCGGCGTTGTTCACCAGCACGTCGACCCGGCCGAACCGCTCGATCGTCTCGCGCACCACCCGTTCGCGGTCGTCGGCGACCGACAGGTCGGCGGCGATCGCGACCGAGCCCGGGAGCTCCTCCACCAGCGCCGACAGGCGGTCGGCGCGACGTGCGACCACGACGACCGTGGCCCCCACGGCGTGCAGCACCCGGGCGAACCGGTCGCCGAGGCCCGAGGAGGCACCGGTGACGATCGCGATTCGGCCGTCGAGGCGGAACAGTTCGAGCGGTTGGAGCGTCGATGTGGACATGGAGAGAGCCTGCCAGTGTGGCGATTCGATGACAAATGCTCCAGTTCCGAGAAATGAGCGTCGAAGAAGGAACCGTCGGGGCAGGGTTGACGTCAGAGAGGCATGGGCCGAACCATGGGGATGCACGAGACCACCGGATACTGCGATCAGGGGCACGAGTCGAGCGAGTGGCTGGACCGCGCCGACCTGCGTGACCGCAGCGGCCGGGGACAGCGGGGACCGCGGGGACAGCGGATCGACTGGGCAGCCAGCTGCCGCCTCGCGCTCGTCGTCAGCATCGTCGCCGCCGCCGCCGCACTGCTGCTGTCCGCCGTCGTCGGTGAGACCGCACTGGTCGTGACCGTCATCGTCGCCGCCACCGCCACCAGCTGGTTCCACCTCGAGCACGGCCAGCTGTCGCGCCCGATGGCCCACCCGCTGCCGGCCCGCCGCGACTGACGCCCCGGCCCGCCCGGGTCGGACGCCCCGCCCGGCCGGCCCATTCGCTGTCGGCGACCTGACGGCGCTGTGCCACGATGCGCACATGACCGACGCCGTCCCCGCCTCACCCCTCGTCGTCCTCGTCCACGGAGCGTGGCACGGAGCCTGGTGCTGGTCGGCACTCCAGAGCCGGCTCGACGACCGTGGCATCGCCTCGGTCGCGATCGACCTGCCGGGCCACGGTGTCTCGACTCTGCCGCTCGGCGATCTCCACGGCGACGCCCAGCACGTCGCCGACGTGATCGAGGCGCTGGGGCGCCCGGTGGTGCTGGTCGGCCACAGCTACGGCGGCGCGGTGATCACCGAGGCCGCAGTGCGCACCTCGTCGTCAGGACCGGGAGCGCACGTTCGACACCTGGTGTACCTGACCGCCTTCGCGCTCGACCAGGACGAGTCGATCATGGGCGCGCTCGGCGCCATGCCCAAGCACGACGTGGCACTCGGCGCGGCGATGCGGATGCGCGACGACGGCACGAGCGTGCTCGATCCCGACCTCGCGGCGGCCGCGCTGTACGGGTCGTGCACGCCGGAGGTCATCGCCGCGGCGCTCGCCCGACTCTCCCCGCAGCCGATGGCCACGATGGTGCAGCCGGTGACCGGCGCCCCTCGCGACACCACGCCGTCCACCTACGTCGTGTGCACCCTCGACCGGGCGATCCACCCGGCGCACCAGCAGATCATGTCGACGCGCTGCACCGAGGTCGTCACCCTCGAGACCGATCACTCGCCCTTCGCGTCGATGCCCGATGCCACGGCCGACGTGATCGAACGGGTCGTCGCCTCGGCGACCGGATCGGCGACCGGATCGGCGTCGTCGTGAAGGTGCGCATCGGCTTCGGCTTCGGGGTCCGCACCCAGCTGAACGATGGTGGCTTCGCCACGGTCGTCGACACGCTGGAGCGACTCCGCTTCGACAGCCTCTGGTTGAGCGAGCGACTGGGCGGCGAGGCACCCGATCCGTTGGTGGGCATGGCCTTCGCCGCCGGCCGCACCACCAAGCTGAAGTTCGGGATGAGCGTCATGGTGCTGCCCGGCCGCAACCCGGTGGTGCTGGCCAAGGAGCTCGCCACCCTCGACCGCCTCTCGAACGGCCGGCTGCTGCCGGCGTTCGGCCTCGGGGTCGCCGACCCCAGGGAGCAGCAGGCCTTCGGTGTCGAGCGCAGCGAACGTGCCGCGTGGTTCGACGAGTCGTTGCAGGTGCTTCGCGCCGCCTGGACCGGCGAGCCGTTCACGCACCACGGTGCCCGCTACCACTACGACGATCTGCGCGTGCTGCCCGCGCCGAGGCAACAGCGCCTCGAGGTGTGGCTGGGCGGCATCGCGCCGTCCGAACTCCGCCGCGTCGGACGTCTCGCGGACGGGTGGCTGCCGAGCTTCGTCACTCCCGACGACGCGGCTCGCGGTCGCGAAGCGATCGAGCTGACGCTGCGCGAGCACGACCGCACGATCGACGAGGACCACTACGGCGCGCTCATCCCGTACGCGATGGGTGCCGTGCCGGACCAGGTGTTGGCGGGCCTCGCCAAGCGTCGGCCCGACCTGGCCGATCCGGCGGAGCTCGTGCCGACGGGATGGGACCAACTGCTGGCGACGATCGACCGGTTCGTCGCGGTCGGCACCACCAAGTTCGTGGTGCTCCCGATCGTCGAGCCGGCGACCCCGGACGACTGGGTGGCGCACCTCGAGGACGCGGCGCCGATCCTGCTGGCCCGCCAGACCTGAGGGCCGGTCAGCTCGGGGTCAGCCGCGCGGCGAGCTCATCGAGCGCAGGCCCGGGGTCGATCGCCATGCCCTCGCCGTACAGCTTCACCTTCGGCTCGGTGCCGCTCGGGCGGACCTGCAACCGCAGTGCGTCGCCGCACTGGAGCCGGAGCAACGTGGCTTCGGGGTACCAGCGCACGTCGGTCACCCGATGTCCGCCGACCTCGGTCGGCGGGTGTTCGCGCAGCCGCAGCACGGCCGCCTGCCCAGCGGCAGGATCGAGCCGCACCGAGCGGTCGGCGATGACGTGGGCGCCGTACTCGGCGCTGATCGCGTCGAGCAGGTCCTGGACGCTCCTGCCGTCGGCTTCGGCGATCGCGGCGATCTCCGCCAGCAGCACTGCGGCCGTGATGCCGTCCTTGTCGAGCGGACGATCGGTGACCAGATAGCCGAGCGCCTGCTCGTAGCCGAACACGAACCGGAGGTCGGGCCGCTCGAGCACCGTGTGGCCGATCCACTTGAAGCCCGTGAACGTCTCGGCCGAGTGCACGCCGTGGCGGGCCGCCATGCGACCGAGCAGCGACGACGACACGAGGGTGGTGACCACCAGACGGTCATCGCCCGACCCGTGCCGGAGCACGTGGTCGGCGAGCAACCATCCGAGCTCGTCGCCGCCGAGCTTGCGCCAGTCGTCGGGCGACGGTGCCGGCCAGGTGGTGGGGATGGCGGCACCCAGGCGATCGGCGTCGGGGTCGTTGGCGATCGCGATCCGAGCACCGCTCGCGGCGGCGAGCGCGATCACGCGGTCCATCGCGCCCGGCTCCTCAGGGTTCGGGAACCCGACGGTGGGGAAGCTGCCGTCGGGATCCTGCTGCTCTGCGACGACCACGGGCGCCGCGAGGCCCGCGCGTTCGAACGCTGCGAGGAGCGTCGACCCGCCGACGCCGTGGAGAGCCGTGTAGGCCACCGGCGATCCCGCCACGTCCGGCCGGAACCGCACACCGGGCACCGAGGCGAGGTACGCCTCGACCAGTTCGGTGCCGAGCACGTGGATGAGCGGGTGGTCCTCGGGAGCGAGGCCGACCGAGCACGGGTCGACGGCGTCGATGCAGGCCGCGATCTGCTCGTCGGCCGGCGGCACGATCTGGGCGCCGGTGCCGAGGTACACCTTGTAGCCGTTGTCGGCAGGCGGGTTGTGGCTGGCAGTCACCATCACGCCGGCGGCAGCACCGATGCCGACGATGTTCCACGCGAGCACCGGCGTGGGCACCACGTGGGGGAACAGCATCGCCTTCACCCCGCGAGCGGCACAGACGCGCGCCGTGTCCATCGCGAACGAGTCGCTCTTGCGACGGGCGTCGTAGCCGATGATCACGCCGCGCTCGGCGGCGTCGCGCACAGTGGCCAGCAGATGATCGACGAGACCCGCGGCGGCCTGGCGCACGACGAGGCGGTTCATGCGCTGCGGCCCGGCACCGACCGCCCCACGCAGGCCGGCGGTGCCGAACTGCAGCCGACCGGTGAAGCGGGCGGTCAGTTCGGCCTGAGGACCATCGAGCAGGTCGGCGAGCTCGGCGCGCAGATCGGCATCGGGCTCGGCCTCGAGCCAGCGCTGCGCGGCCGTTGCGGCGTGCTCGGCTCGCTGCCCCGGTCGGTGCTCATCGCTGGGGGACACGGACACTGCTGGGGCCTCAGGAAATGAGGGTCTGCAGCTCGACGAGCGGTCGAGGGCCGACGTGGGAGATGACCTCCGCGGCAGCGATCGAGCCGATCCGGGCGCACTCGGCCAGCGACATCGAACGGGTGTAGCCGAACAGGAAGCCGGCCGCGAACAGGTCGCCGGCACCGGTGGTGTCGAGCACCTTGTCGACCGGCTCGGCGGGCGCGTGGAGCACGCCGTCGGGCGTGACGACCAGGCATCCGCGCGCACCGACGGTGACGACCGCGAGCTGGCAGTCCTGCTGCACCCGCTCGATCGCCTCGTCGAGCGTGGCGACCTCGTACAGCGACACCAGTTCGTGCTCGTTGCCGAACAGGAGATCGACCTCGTCGGCGACGAGCGCACGGAAGTCGGTGCGGTGACGGTCGACGCAGAACGAATCGCTGAGGGTGAGCGAGACCAGGCGACCGTGGCGGTGCGCCACTTGCGCAGCGTGCCGGAATGCGGCCTTGGCCTCGTCGCGATCGTAGAGGTAGCCCTCCATGTACAGCACCGCGCCGGCAGCGATCGCCTCCTCGTCGATGTCGTCGATGCACAGCAGCGACGACACGCCCAGGTAGGTGTTCATGGTGCGCTCGGCGTCGGGGGTGACCACGATGATGCAGCGGCCGGTGGGGGTGTCGCCATCGGGGCGGCCGGGTCGGAACTGGACGCCCACTGCGCGGAGGTCGTGTCCGAACACGGTGCCGAGATCGTCGGCGCTGACCTTGCCGATGTAGGCGGCGCGACCACCGAGGCTGGCGATGCCGCACATGGTGTTCGCCGCCGACCCGCCGCTCATCTCGACCGCGCCTCCGAGCGCCCGGTACAGCTGCAACGCCCGATCGGTGTCGACGAGGGTCATCGAACCCTTGACGAGCTCGTGGGTGTCGATGAACCGGTCGTCGGCGTGCGAGATGACGTCGACGAGGGCGTTGCCCACGCCCACCACATCGAACCGCAGTTCTGATCGGGGACCGTCGGCCGGTGTCACAGGCTGTTGCTCGGGCACGTCGGCCAACCCTATCGGGTCGGACGTTACGCTGCCCTCGATGACCGAGAACCCCTACCGCCTCGGGCGGTCCGTGCTGCCCGACCGCTACGAGCTCGTGCTCGAACCCGATCTCGGGGCGGCGTCGTTCACGGGCACGGTGGCCATCGAGGCGACGGTGATCGAGGCGCAGGACGAGATCGTCATGAACGCGATCGAGCTCGACATCTCCGCGGCGACCGTCGACGGCGAGCCGGTCGAGTTCCACCTCGACGCCGAGACCGAGCGGGTGGTGCTGCACCGCGCCGTCGCTCCCGGCCGCGTCGTCGTGCGGTTCGCGTTCACCGGCACCCTCAACGACAAGCTCCGCGGGTGGTACCGCAGCACGTACCGCACCGCCGACGGCGACGAACGGGTCATCGCGACGAGCCAGATGCAGCCCACCGACTGCCGTCGTGCGTTCCCGTGCTTCGACGAGCCCGACTTCAAGGCGGTGTTCGACGTCACCCTGGTGGTCGAGCCCGATCTGCTCGCGGTGTCCAACGGTGCCGAGGTCGACCGCGCCGTACGCGACGACGGCAAGCACGTCGTCCGCTTCGCCGAGACGATGGCGATGAGCACCTATCTGGTCGCGTTCGTGGTCGGCCCGCTCGAGGCGACCGAGCCCGTGATGGTGCCGAGGCTGGGCGGCGGCGACATCCCGCTGCGCATCGTCCACGTGCCGGGCAAGGCGCATCTCACCGCGTTCGGCCTCGAGGTCGGCGCCTTCGCACTCGGCTGGTACCAGGACTACTACGGCATCCCCTACCCCACCGACAAGTGCGACATGCTCGCGCTGCCCGACTTCGCCGCCGGGGCGATGGAGAACCTCGGGTGCATCACGTACCGCGAGAACCTGCTCCTCGTCGACATTGCGCTCAGCACCCTCGCCGAGCAACAGGTGCTCGTCGACGTGGTCGCCCACGAACTCGCCCACATGTGGTTCGGCGACCTCGTCACGATGAGTTGGTGGAACGGGATCTGGCTCAACGAGGCCTTCGCCACGTTCATGGAGGTCGCCTGCTGCGACGCCTTCCGCCCCGAATGGGACCGGTGGGCGGTGTTCAGCCTCGAGCGCAGCGTCGCGTTCGAGACCGACTCGTTGGCCGCCACCCGTTCCGTGGAGTTCCCGGTCGAGAAGCCGTCGGACTGCCAGGGCATGTTCGACGTGCTCACGTATCAGAAGGGTGGTGCGCTGCTCCGCATGCTCGAGCAGTACCTGGGCGAGGACGAGTTCCGCCGTGGGGTGCAGCACTACCTGACCACCCACGCGTACGGGAACACCGAGACCAGCGACTTGTGGGACGCGATCGAGGCGGTCAACCCGCACGCGCCCGTGCGACGGATGATGGACAGCTGGATCTGGCAGCCCGGCTACCCGCTGGTGACGGCGCGCCTCGACGGCGAGCACCTCGTGCTGTCGCAGCAGCGTTTCGCCTACGACCACGAGAGCCTCGGCGACGACGCAGCGACGTTGTTCGTGGTGCCGCTCCACATCCGCAACGGCGGCCACGCCGCCGACGAGTTCAAGGTGTTGCTCGACAGCGACGAGACCCGCGTCCATCTCGGACACCCCGACGCGCCGACGGTGGTCAATGCCGGCGGCCATGGATTCGTACGCATCGCGTACGACGACACCCTCCGGTCTCGGCTCGTCGGTCCGACGATCACGACCATGTCGGTGGTCGAGCGCTACAACCTGGTCGACGACGCCTGGAGTGCGTTGGTGGCCGGCCGCCTCGGTGCACCGGAACTGCTGTCGTTCCTCGAGGCCTTCGCCGGTGAGCGTGACCTCGCGGTCTGGCAGGCGATGGGCATCGCGCTCCGCGGTCTCGGTCGGCTCGTCCAGGGCGACGCTCGGGCCGCGTTCCAGGCACGCGTCCGCGCCTTCGCCGCACCGGC
>JBILUM010000061.1:0-8490 GCA_044370995.1 Ilumatobacteraceae bacterium
CTTCGACTTCGCCTACAAGGGTGCCGAGATCGTGGCCGAGGCCTCACCGTTGGTCGACGAGGCCCGTGTGGCCACCAACTTCATCTATCTCTACGGCGGTGAGGTCGAGGCTCGTGCCGCACACTGGGCGGCCGAGATCGTCGATCTGCTGAAGACCCACGGCGATGGCCGCCTCCGCTTGGCCGTCGACAAGTGCGAGCCGCCGGCTCTGGTGGCGCTCCAGCGCTGGGGTGTGGAGGCGGTGGAGGGGCAGGAGATCACCGAGCACGCTCGCGTCGTCAAGTCGCCGGAGGAGATCGAGTTGATGCTCTGGTCGGTGCGGGTGTGCGAGGCAGCCATCGAACGGATGCGCCGCCGGTCGGAGCCGGGCCGCAGCGAGGTGGAGATCTGGGCCGAACTGCACCACGAGAACATCCGCTACGGCGGCGAGTACATCGAGACCCGTCTGCTGTCGAGCGGCACGCGCACGAACCCGTGGTACCAGCAGGCGAGCGACCGCCGCACCGAACTCGGCGAGATGCTGGCCGTCGACTGCGACATGATCGGCCCCTACGGCTACTGCGCCGACCTGTCGCGGTCGTGGACCATCGGCCACACCGCGCCCACGGCTGCGCAACGCGACCTGTACCGCCACGCGGTCGAACAGATCGAACACAACACGGCGCTGCTGCGGCCGGGCCTCAGTTACGCCGAGTTCAACGCCGCCAGTTGGCGCATCCCCGACCGGTTCGAGGCCCGCAACTACGGCCTCGCGTTCCACGGTGTGGGCATGGCCGACGAATGGCCGAGCATCCCCACGCACTCGTTCTGGTCGTCCGGCCAGTTCGACCCGCCCGAGGGCGAGATGGAGCCGGGGATGGTGGTGTGCGTCGAGAGCCTGGTGGCCCTCGATGGCGAGGGCGAGTCGGTGAAACTCGAGACACAGGTGCTCATCACCGACGACGGTCACGTGCGGCTCGACGGCCTGCCCTGGGAGGACTGGCTCTAGCTAGAGCACGTGGCACAAGCGGAGCGCGTCGTAGATCGCTGCGTGGATGTTCCTTCCGGCGACGGCGTCACCGATGCGGAACAGGCGGTAGCGGCCGTCGGCGTTGCGGATCACGGTCTGCGCCCGTCCGTCGAGGAGGGCCTCGTGGTCGACTTCGCCGCCGTTCGTCGAGCCGGGCACCAGCTCGTGGTAGAGCTCGTCGTTGGCGAGCACCCCGTGGTCGACGACGACGGCGTCGACGGTGCGCATCGTTCGGTGCGCGCTGTGGTCGCTGCCGATCTCGACCTCCAACCGACCGTCGATGCGACGCACGGAACGGACGCGCTGGTTGAGCGTGATGCGCGTGTCGGTCTCGTTGAACGCCCGCGCGTAGGGCACCAGGTTCATGCCGCCGACGTCGACGCCCACGGTGCGCTCGGGCGTGACGATCTCGAGCCGCGCACCTGCCCGGGCGATCATCTCTGCCGTGGTCATCGCCGAGTGGGAGCCGTCGTCGTCGTAGAGGATCACGTCGCCCTGCAGGCGGGCGTCGCCACCGACGACGTCCCACGCCTCGACCACGAGGTCGTCACCCGACTCCAGGTCGGGATGCTGGGGCAGCCCGCCCGTGGCGACGATGACGACGTCTGGGGAGAGCGCGTCGACCATCGTCGCGTCGGCGTAGGTGTCGTAGTGCACCGTGACACCGAGCCGGTCGAGCTCGGCGACGCGCCATTCGACGATGCCGAGCAGGTCCTTGCGGCGAGGGTTGCGCGCGGCGAGCCGCACCTGCCCACCGGCCCACGGCATCGCCTCGAACACCGTGACCACGTGCCCGCGCTCGGCGCACACCCGGGCGGCCTCCAGCCCACCGGGGCCGGCGCCGATCACCACGACACGGCGCAGCACCGACGCAGGTTCGATCTCGTGCGGCATCGTCAGCTCGCGGCCGGTGGCCGCGTTGTGGATGCACAGGGCCTCACCGGCCTGGTAGATGCGGTCGAGGCAGTACGTGGCGCCCACGCACGGGCGGATCGTGTGTTCGACGCCGAGCTCGATCTTGCGCACGAGGTGCGGATCGGCCATGTGGGCGCGGGTCATGCCGACCATGTCGACCTTGCCCTCACGCACCGCGTGGCGGGCGGTGGCGACGTCGTCGATCTTGGCCGCGTGGAACACCGCGATGCCGGTCTCGGCGCGCACCGTGCCGGCGAAGTCGAGGTGTGGCGCGGACGCCATGCCGTGGATCGGGATCACGTCGCTCAGCACAGCGTCGTTCACGATGTTGCCGCGGATGACGTTGACGACGTCGATCAGCCCTTCTGACGCGATCCGCCGCAGGATCGTGAGACCCGTCGGCGTGTCGATGCCGACCGCCATCCGTTCGTCGACGGCCATCCGGATGGACACGATGAAGTCGGGGCCGACACGGCGTCGCACCGCGTGCAGCACGGCGAGCGGGAAGCGCATCCGGTTCTCGAACGATCCGCCGTAGGCGTCGGTGCGCCGATTGGTGGCCGGCGACCAGAACTGGTCGAACAGGTGGCCGTAGGCCTCGATCTCGATGCCGTCCATGCCACCGGCCTGCATGCGCTCGGCCGCGTCGGCGTAGTGGCCGACGATGCGTTCGATGTCCCACTCCTCAGCCGGCTTCGGGTGCGAGCGGTGCGCCGGCTCGCGCAGCGGCGACGGGGCGATCACCGGCAGCCAGTCGTCCTGACCCCACCCGGTACGGCGGCCGAGGTGGCTGATCTGGATCATCGCCGCAGCACCGTGTTCGTGGATCTCGTCGGTCATCCGCTGCAGCCACGGCACGATCTCGTCGCGGTAGGCGAAGAGGTTGCCGAACGCCGGCGGACTGTCGGGCGACACGACCGCCGTGCCGGCCGTCATGGTGAGCGCGAGGCCGCCCTTGGCCTTCTCGACGTGGTAGGCCCGGTAGCGGTCCTTCGGCATGCCGTCCTCGGAGTACGCCGGCTCGTGCGAGGTGGACATCACCCGGTTCCGCAGCGTGAGGTGCTTCAGCTGGAACGGTTGCAGCAGCGGGTCGTCGTTCACGTCATCGGTCCGAGGGTCGGGTCAGTACCACTGGTCGGGCATCTCGGCCTTGCGGCGCGCCACGAAGTCGAGCAGCTCGGCGTCGACCGCGTCGTCGATCGGGGGCGCCTCGTACGACGCGAGCACGTCCTGGTACATCTGCGCGGCGCGGAACTCGGTGTCGTGCGAGCCGGCGTCGCGCCACTGCTCGAAGCTCGAGTTGTCGCTGAGCGACGGGTCGTAGAACGCCGTCTCGTAGTGGCGGAGCGTGTGCTGCGAACCGAAGAAGTGCTTGCCGGGGCCGACCTCGGCGAAGCCGTCGAGCGCGAACTGGTCGTCGCTCAGGTCGATGCCCTTCAGATAGGTGTGGGCCGCGCCGCACAGGTCGAGGTCCATCATGAACTTCTCGTACCCCATGGCCAGCCCGCCCTCCAGCCAGCCTGCCGAATGGAGGATGAAGTTCGCCCCGCACAGCAGCGCCGCCATCATCGACACGGCGCTCTCCTGCATGGCCTGGCCGTCGGGCACCTTCGACGACGTGAACGCTCCCGAGCACCGCAGCGGCAGGCCCACGCGGCGGGCGAGCTGGCCGACGATGAGCGAGCCGAGCGCCGGCTCCGGCGTGCCGAAGGTGGGGCTGCCGCTGCGCAGCGCCATCGACGACAGGAAGTTGCCGTAGATGGCGGGGGAGCCGGGCCGCACGAGCTGTCCGAGCGCGACGCCCACCAGGGTCTCGACGTGCGCCTGGGCGACGGCGCCGGCCGTCGTGACGGGGCCCATCGCGCCGCCGAGGATGAACGGAACGACCACCGGCGCCTGGTTCGCCCGGGCGTAGGTCTTCAGCGCGCCGGTCATGGTCGCGTCCCACACGAGCGGGGAGTTGACGTTCACGTTGCCGAGGATCACGCAGTGCTGGTCGACGACGTCGGCGCCGAACACGATCCGGGCCATCTCGATCGAGTCGGCCGCGCGTTCGGGCGCCGTCACCGATCCCATGAAGCCCTTGTCGCTGTAGCGCAGGTGGCTGTACACCATGTCGAGGTGGCGCTTGTTCACCGGCACGTCGGTGGGTTCGCACACCGTGCCGCCCGAGTGGTGCAGCCACGGTGTGGCGTACGTGAGCTTCACGAAGTTGCGGAAGTCCTCGAGCGTGGCGTAGCGGCGCCCGCCGGCCAGGTCGCGGACGAACGGTGAACCGTAGGTGGGAGCGAGCACGACGTTGTCGCCGCCGATCTGCACCGACTTCGCCGGGTTGCGGGCGAGTTGGGTGAACTCCCGAGGTGCGGTGGCGCACAGCGAACGCACGTGACCGGGATCGAAACGGACCGTGATGCCGTCGACCGTCGCTCCCGCGTCACGGAACAACTGCAACGCCTCGGCGTCGTCGCGGATCTCGATCCCGACCTCCTTGAGCAGCTCCTCGCCCTTGGACTCGATCAGCGCGAGACCTTCTTCGCCCAAGAGGTCGTAGGTGGGGATCTCACGGCGGATGAACGCAGGGGCGACCGGCTTCGACCCGACACCGGTTCGAGCGGCGACCCGCGCTGCACGACCACCGGCTCGACCACGTGCCGGGGCTGGTTCGACATCGGTCACGGGACGACCTCCTCGGCCGAGGCCCCCATGACCTCGATCCCGGAACGAACGTACCAGTCATGGCGTCTGCGCCGGGAGACCGGTGCACGCCGTGTCGATTCTGGAACGCTCGTACCATCAATTGTGTTGCCAGACCGTGTGAAACCTTGACCGCGCATCAGTCCGTGGGTATGGTGCGCCGGCGCGGCGGATCGACCGCTGGCTGCTCACTTCGGGGGAAGTAATGGACCATTCATCACTGGATCGGGCTCGACAGAGCGTCGGGCGTCTCGAGAACGAGTTGATCGACGGGTATGTGTCGGGCGGCGTGTCGCGCCGTGCGTTCCTGGTTCGCGGCTCGGTGCTCGGCCTCAGCGTCGCTGCGATGGGCGGCATCCTCGCCGCCTGCGGGAGCGACGACGAGGGCGACTCGAGCACCGATGGCGGCTCCACGGAGACCACCGGCGCTCCGGCGGCCGGCGGCATCAAGCAGGGCGGCACGCTCAAGGTCGCGTCGCAGAAGCCGGGCAGCCCGCTCGACCCGGTCGCGATGGACAACCTCGGCAGCTACACGCCCGTGACGATCGCGTTCGAGTACCTCTGCGGCAAGGGTGACGGCGCAGCCCTCGCACCGATGCTCGCCGAGAGCTGGACCCCGAACGACGACGGCAGCGTGTGGACCTTCAAGCTCCGCTCCGGCGTCACCTGGCACGACGGCTCGCCGCTCACCTCGGCCGACGTCGTCGCCACCCTCGACCGCCTCGCACCCGGCAACCTCGCCGCGTACATCGTGGAAGGCGCCACCAAGGCGATCGACGACCTCACCGTCGAGGTCACCCTCAACGCCGCCGACGGCCAGTTCCCGTACCAGGTGTCGCTGTGGAACCCGCAGTCGGTCATCACGCCCGTCAGCTTCGTCGCCGGCTCCACCCTCGACGGTACGCCCACCGGCACCGGCCCGTTCAAGCTCGACAAGTACGACGTCGCCACGGGCTGCACGTTCGTGCGCAACGACGCATGGTGGGGCGGCACGCCCTACCTCGACGCCGTCGAGCTCGTGTTCTCCGACGACATCGACACCCAGATCACCGGCGTGCTCGGTGGCCAGGCCGACGCCATCGTGCTGTTCGCCGTGGTCGGCGGTGACGCCCTCCTCAACAGCGACGAGGTCGTCGTCGAGTCGATCAAGGGCGCCTCGCACCGTCAGCTGTGGATGAACACCCGTGAGGGCAACTTCACCGACGTCCGCGTCCGTCAGGCAGTGGCTCTCGGCATCAACCGCCAGGAGCTCCTCGACGTCATCCTCCAGGGCAAGGGAACGATCGCCAACGATCACCCGATCGCCCCGTCGTACGAGTTCTTCGATGCCAGCCAGGCCCAGCGCGAACGCGACGTCGAGGCCGCCAAGGCACTGCTGAAGGAGGCCGGCAAGGAAGGTCTCGCCGTCACCCTGCACGCCCCGCAGCTGATCGAGATCCCGCAGCTGGCGGAACTGATCCAGACCCAGCTCAAGGACATCGGCATGGACATCACCCTCAACGTCGAGAGCACCGACACGTTCTACGACCGCTGGTGCAAGGTGTACGACTCGCCGGTCGAGCCCACCGGCTGCGACGGCGGCGAGGAATTCGGCATCGTGGACTACGGCAACCGTGGTACGCCCGACGTGTACCTCGTGAAGGCGTACGCCACCGGTGAGTGGAACTCGGCGCACTACATCTCCGAGCCCTTCCGTGAGGCGGTCTCCACCTACCAGGCGGCGCTGACGCTCGAGGACCGCAAGGGTCCGATCAGCGAGATCCAGAAGATCGCCAACGAGGACGTCCCGTACGTGATCCCGTACTTCTACGACTCGCTGTTCGCCTACAAGAAGGGCGTCACCGGCATCGTCGCCAGCGGCCTCGGCCACTTCTACCTCGGAGCTGCAGGCTTCACGGAGTGAGCCAGGTGACTGGCGGTCCAGCGTTTCGCTGACCAACCCCGAATCCGGTCTGTGGCGCCACCAGCGGTGGCGCCACAGCCGTATCCGGCCTACCTTCCGGTCGACGGGAACGGTCGAACGTCCGATTGATCACGGCGTGGGGCTGGGCGCCCCACAGCCGAGCAGAGGGGGTCTTCATGCGCAGGTTCATCCTGCAACGCCTGGCGTCGATCGTCGTCACGCTGTGGTTGCTCGCCACGATCGTGTTCCTGCTCGTCAACGTGTTGCCGGGCAACGTGGGTCGACAGATCCTCGGGCCGTTCGCGCCGCAGGTCGAGGTCGACGCGTTCAACGCCCGACTCGGCACCGACAGGCCGCTGCTCGAGCAGTACTTCCAATCGATCAAGCGCATCTTCACGCTCGACTTCGGCGACTCGTACCAGACCGGCAGCAGCGTGATGGACCTGATCCTCCCGGCGCTCGGCCGGTCGGGCAAGCTCGCCCTGCTGGCGTTCATCATCACGATCCCGATCTCGATCGCCGCCGGCGTGTACGCCGCCCGCCGTCAGGACAAGCTCGCCGACCGGGTGATCGTCAACGCCGGCCTCGCCTCGTCGTCGATCCCCGAGTTCGTCACTGCCGCGCTGCTGCTGTCGGTGTTCGCCGTGCACTGGAAGCTCGGCAAGGCCTATGCCAACCCGCCCGAGGGCACCAGCCTGTTCGGACAGCTCGAGTACCTCTTGTTGCCGGCGCTCGCGATGGTGTTCGCGTACTTCGGCTACATCGCGCGGATGACCAGAGCCGGGGTGATCTCGTCGCTCATGGCCGACTACACACGAACAGCCACCATGAAGGGCCTGTCGAGCGAACAGGTGATGCGCCGTCACGTGCTGCGCAACGCGCTCGCCCCGACGATCACGGTCATCTCCGTCCAGATCGGCTATCTCATCGGTGGCATCATCGGCGTCGAGAAGGTCTTCAACTACTCCGGTCTCGGCTCCACCATGCTGAGCGCCGTCGGCGCCAAGGACATCCCCGTCCTGCAAGGTGCCGTCCTCCTCGTCGGCATCGTCTACATGCTGTCGACCCTCCTCGCCGATCTGCTGATCGCCTACCTGAACCCACGAGTCCGTCTGGAGGCCAAGCGATGAGTTTCTCCGAGCAACCGACGTCGGGGGCAGGCATGCCGCCGACGCGGGCGACCGAGACCGTCATGCCGCCGGTCGCCCCCACCGCTGCGCCGAGCGAGCGCAAGCAGGCCCGCCGCGAGAACTGGCGGCTCATCCGCAAGCGTCCGGCGTTCATCGTCGGGTGCCTCATCGTGCTGGTGTGGGTCCTGTGCGCGATCCTCGGCAACCGGATCACCCCGCACCACCCGCTCGACTACCGCGGGCCGCTCAACCAGTCGCCCAGTTGGGACTACCTGTTCGGGACCGACAAGACCGGCCGCGACGTGCTGTCGCGAGTGATGGCAGGGGCCCGCGACGTGTTGAAGATCGCCCCCTTGGCGGCGATCGCCGGCGTGATGTTCGGCGTGATCCTCGGCATGTTCATGGGCTACCTCGGTGGCGCGCTCGACCTGGTCACCAGCCGCATCGTCGAGTCGTTCCTGGCCCTGCCCACCGTGCTCATCGCCCTGCTGGCGATCACCACCCTCGGCAACTCCAGCTGGGTCGTCATCGGCGTCGTGGCCACCCTGTTCACCCCGATCGTGGCCCGCACCGTCAGGTCAGCGGTGCTCGCCGAACGCGACCTCGACTACGTCACGTCGGCCAAGCTGCGAGGCGAGGGGAAGCTGTTCATCATGTTCCGGGAGATCCTCCCGAACGTGACCGGTCCGATCATCGTCGAGCTCACGGTGCGCATCGGCTACGCCGTGTTCACCGTCGCCACCCTGTCGTTCCTCGGTGCCGGTCCGCCGCCGCCGTCACCCGATTGGGGCGCTCAGGTGAGCGAGAACTACCACTCGATCGTCGCCGGGTTCTGGTGG
>JBILUM010000063.1:0-8371 GCA_044370995.1 Ilumatobacteraceae bacterium
CTACGCCGACGTCGGCTTCGACGGGTACCAGCCGCCGAGCATCCTGCAGGCCGAAGGGGCCAAGGAGTGCGCGGTCGAGTTGTACTCGATGACCAAGAGCTTCTCGATGGCCGGTTGGCGCTGCGCGTTCCTGGTGGGCAACAGAGAGGTCGTGCAGGCGCTCGTGAAGCTCAAGAGCTACCTCGACTACGGCCAGTTCCAGCCGATCCAGATCGCGGCCACCGTCACGATGAACGAGGCCGCCGACTACCCCGAAGAGGTGTGCGCGATCTACCAGAACCGTCGCGATGCGCTCATCGACGGTCTGGCCCGCATCGGGTGGGACATCCCGAAGCCGAAGGGCTCGATGTTCGTGTGGGCACCCATCCCCGAGCCGTACGCCGACATGGACTCGGTCGAGTTCTGCTCGCACGTCGTGCGCGAGTGCGAAGTGGCGCTGTCGCCGGGTGTGGGCTTCGGCCCCGGTGGTGAGGGCTTCGCCCGCTTCGCACTGATCGAGAACGAGCGCCGCATCGCTCAGGGCATCAGGAACCTGAAGAAGGGCCTGCCGAAGCTCGGGTAGCAGGTGACCGGCTGAGCGAACGGAGCGACTGGGAGTCGTTCACATGTTCGTCACACGCATGTGATCCTCGGCGACATCGCCCTCGGTACCGTCGCCGACGTGGAAACCTTCGTCGTTCGCGTCTGGCTCCCCGATCGCCCTGGTGCGCTGGGCCAGGTGGCGAGCCGCATCGGTGCGCTGCGCGGCGACGTGGTGGGTATCGACATCCTCGAGCGCGGCGGCGGTCGAGCGGTCGACGAACTGGTCGTGAGCCTCCCCGATCTCGAGTTGGTCGACCTGCTCGTGGCCGAGATCATGCAGGTGGACGGGGTGGCGGTCGAGGACGTGCGGCGGGTAGCGAACGATCGGCCCGACTCGGGCCTGGTGGCGTTGGAGATGGCCGCAGAACTCGCCGAGGCACCCCTCGAGGGACGGCTCGACCTGCTGTGCGACCGTCTGGCGGTGCTGCTCGACGGCGACTGGGTGGCGGCGCTCGATGCCGCTGCCGCCGTGGTGGTGACCGGTCACGGTGCGGCACCCGACGTGGCGTGGTTGGCGGCGTTCCTCGACGGCAGCCGTCACCTCGACGAGGCCGCACAGGCGGCCGGCGCTCCGGGCGATCTGGCGTGGGGATGGTTGGGCGGCGTCGACGCGGTGAGCGGACGCGACCTGGTGGTGGTCGTCGGCCGGTCAGGTCGGCCGTTCCACGCCCGCGAACGCCAGCAGCTCGGCCTGCTGTGCCGCACCACGACGGCACTCCTCGGCGTCACCGCCCTCGCCTGATCCGGCGGGTCCAGCGCCCGTCCGCCCGCCTGCCCGCCCGCCTTTGGCACTGCCGCTGAGCTGGGACGACGGCACCTCCGCTTGACAGATCGCCCGCGTTCCGGACGGTCGCGCCCGAGGAGAGTCCGGGAGCACAGGAAGGCACGCTCGGCGAATGACAGGTCCACGGTTGGGGCGCACGATCGGTGCGATGGCAGCGGCTGTGGCCGTGGCGGTCGTCGTTCGTGTCGTCTCCGGCACCGTCACGAGCGCCGACACGAGCGCGCAGGACTGGGTCGTTCTCGCGCCTGCGCTCGCCGCTGCGGTGTATGCCGTCGTGCGCCTGCTGTGCTGGTCGCTGCTGTGGAGCAGGCCGCGGGCCACCCCGCCCGATCGTCGGGCTCGATCGGCCGCCGAGGCCGCACTCGACCGCACCGAGGTCGCGGTCGTGTGCGACGGCGAATCGCTCGTCCTGGTTCGTACGGCGACCATCGCCGCGATCGCGTCGACCGGCGCTGCGTCACGGGTGCTGCTGGTGGGCGCCGATCCGCGCCTCGACCAACTCGGCCGATCACTCGGCGTGCGCCGGGTCACGAGCGGTATCGGCCCGCGGGCCGGGATCGCCGCCGCCGTGGCCGCCGCGACGTGCGAGCACCTCGTCCTCACGTCGGCGGCGTCGGCGGTCCTGCCGGGTGCGCTGCGTCCTGCGCTCGAGCAGTTCGACCGGGGCACCGTGTGGGTCCAGTCCGAACCGGTGGCACCCGGCGACCGAGCCCTGCTCGACCATGTCCGACACGACCGGTGGTGGCCGTCGCTCGACGCCCGCGGTGCGATGCCATGGCTCGGCTTCGGCTCGATCGTGCTCGTCGACGCCTTCCGCCTGCTGCCCGTCAACCGCGGCGCGGCTGCCTGCACCGTCGCCGCCCAACGGCTCGGCTGGCACGGCCGCTGGCACCGACCGATGATCGCGGTGGAACAGGTCGATACCGGCACGACCCGCGACGGGGAGATCGCGGCGCGTGCCGATCGGCTGCGGTCGGTGCGAGGTCTCCGTTCCCCGATCTGGGCGCGCGGCCTCACTCGCTGGCAGCGCTTCGCACACGTTGCGACCCTCGTGGAGGACCTCGCCGGCATCGCCGCAGTGACGGCTGTCTCTGCGGTGGTCGCGGCGCTGGTGATCGGCGAACTCCCGCTGCCGTTCGAGGCGTGGGCGTGGGGAGCACCGATCGCGATCGTCCTCGCCTGGGTCTCCCGGCTGCTGCTGACCGGCGGCCTGGTCCGACCCGTCGGCATGTGGCGGGCCGCAACCGACGACATCGCACCCTCGCTCCGGGCCGTGGCCCGATCGATGCGGCGCGCCGGACGCACGATCGCGGTCCAGGCGGTCGGGCCGTCGCGCCGCGGCTGGCGATCGCAGCTCGAACTGTTCGCGCTGGTGCTTGCCGTCGACCTCGCGTTGGCATGGCGGGCGTGGCAGGTGCTCGTCACCGACGACGACGCCCGCCGACTCCTGACGGAAGGGGCGTTGCTCGTCGCCGGTGTGGCGACCGTCGCGTGCCTGCTGTCGTCGGCCCGGGTGCTGCGTCGCAACCGCTCGCTCCGCGGCAGCCGTCGGCTGCCGGTGGACATCGCCGCCCGGATCGGAACGCACCAGGGACGGGTGCTCGACCTCGCCGCCGGCGGCATGCGGACGGAGTTCAGCGCGCCCGCCGACCTGTTGGCCGAGTTCCCGGTGCAGCTCATCGCCCGCGGGCAGCATCCCGTGGAGGTGCGCGCCCAGGTGGTGCGAGTCGAACAGCGCACCGACACCTGGGTGTTGGGCATGCGCCTCGCGGGCGGCGGCCTGGCCGGCGAACACGACGACTACCTCGCGCTCTGGCTGTGGCAGATGGCGGGAGCGGCCGAGGAGCGACCGCGCCGTGAGCCCGATCCGGTGGTGGGCCGTCTGCCCGTGCGCGCCGGTGGTGTGCCCGTGCTGCGCCTGCTCACCGCCGCAGCGATGGTCGCCGTCGGCGTGGCGGTGCTGCCGCCGACCAGCACGAGCGCCGCCGCAGATCCTGCGCCCGCGGCGCTGACGACACCCGAATCACCAGAACGGACGACGACGTCGACCCCCGCGCCGGCGACCGGCTCGACCGAGTCCGACCAGGCAGTGGGCGATCCCGCCGAGACGGCGCTCGAGGCCACCGGGGCATCCCTCGGGCCCGCCGACGCAGACGCCGGCAACGACGGCGCCGAGGGCGAGGAGGCCGACGAGTCGGGGGAGGAGGCCGCCATCGCGGCACCTCGGACCCGGCCGCGGTCGAGCGTGGACGGGCTGATCCTCGAGACGTCGGTCGACGATGCCGACCGTCAGGTGGAGGGCGGTCAGGTGGTCACCCACACGGCCACCCTGCGCAACGAGGGCGACACTGCGGTGAGTTCCGCCTCGGTGCTGGTCGCACCCGATGTCGGCGTGATCGATGCGACATCGCTCGCCGGGACGTGTGCCGGTGCCGACGCCGGTGCCACGGCGGTCGACGGGCCGGCCACGGTGGGCTGGACCCTCTTCGGAACCGCTGGCTCACTCGCACCCGGCACCGAGTGCACGGTCACCTGGCGCGAGAGCCTGCCTGCGGCGACGGAGCTCGAAGAGGGCTCGATGGTGACCAGCTCGGTGAGTGTCACCGAGCTGGGGTTCGCGGGCCGGTCGGGGACCATCGACGGTCCGGCCGTCGTCGACGAACTGGTCGTCCGGCGGGCCACGCTCCGGCTGACGGCGTCGGCCGGCGACGGCACGGCGGTCCACCAGATGACCGTCGGACAGCCCTTCACCTGGGTGCTGACGGTCGCGAACATCTCGCCGAACCCCGTGACTGCGCACGGCATCGACCTGGTGCACTCGCTGCCGAAGAACTGGGTCTACACGGCCACCGTGTCCGTCTCGCCGCCGACGTGCGACGTGGCGCCGGTGGTGCTCGTGGACGATGCAGCCGCGCTGCAGACGGCCACCTGGTCGGACATGTGCGACCTCGACCAGGGTGAGGAGCTCGTGCTCGCGTTCTCGGCGACACCACAGGAGGCGGCCATCGACGATCCCGGCGTCGTCGACGCAGCGGGGGAGCCGATCGCCCACGTGAGCGAGGTGACCCTCACCGCCGAGGACGCCGCGGGGAACCCGCTCGGCTCAGCCGACGACCGTGCGGGCGCCATCGCCCGGACGGTCGACCTGGTCGCCCGGCTCACCGATGCCGGTCCCGACGACGGCACCGCGAACAACGATCCCGCTGTCGTCGTGGGCGGTCTCGGTCGCTACCGGGTCGACGTCGCCAACGAGGGGCCGGACGCCACGACCGGGCCCGTCACGGTGAGCGTCGACGTCCCCGCCGGCATGGTCGCGATCAGTGCGGTCGGCGACGGCTGGGAGTGTGCGATCGGCGCCACGGTGGACTGCACCTCGTCGTCGACGATCCTCGTCGGTGACGCAGCGCCGCCGGTCGTCGTCGGTGTGGCGATCGGACCGGGAGCGTTGGCCGACGACGGCTCCGACGGTGACCCCGACCTCGCCATCGCCACGGCGACCGCCACCGTCTCCGGTGGCGGACTCGACCGCGACACGTCGAACGACGCCGACGGCGAGTCGACCCGCGTGCGCCGCGACGCCGACGTCGCACTCACCGGCGTGCTGTCGGGGACGACCCCCATGGCGCCCGGTGCGCGTGTCGACTGGATCCTCACGCCGGTCGTGGTCGGCCCGGCAGCCGTCACCGGTGAACTGGTGCTCGAGGACGCGATGCCGCAGGGCATGCGTTTCGTGAGCGCCCGCGGCAGAGGATGGACCTGCGGCGGCTCGCGCGTCGGCACCGCCTACGCCGCCGATCCCGACACCAACGGGGTGCTGTCGTGCCGCCGCCAGCTCCGCAACGTCGGTGCCGGCACTGCGCTCGATGCGCTCGTCGTCAACGTGCAGATCGATCCGGGGTTCGCCGGCGATCCGCCGATCCCCGGCCGGGTGACCCTCGCCGGCGATCGCAACCCGTCGAACGATCTCGCCCAGCGCAGTGCTGCGCCCGGCCCGGTCGCCGAGCTCTCCGTCCAGGCGGTCACCGGCAGTCGCTTCGTCGAGGTCGGCGAGCAGCTCACCTACGAGGTGGTCGTCACCAACCAGGGACCAGCGGCGGAGGAGGGTGAGGTCGAGGTGCGCGCCGAGGTCGCCGCCGGTCTCGAGATCGGCACGGTCGTCGGCGACGGCTGGATCTGCACCGTCGACGCGCCGAGCGACCCATGCCCGCGGTCGAGGTGACCGCGAAGGTGGCGCCCGAGGCGGTGCCGAACCTGGCGCCGAGCGCTCGGGAGTCGTTCGACCACACGGTGACCGTGACCGGGTCGGCGTCGGGCCCCGAACCGATCAGCAGCACGCTCACCTGGACCGCGGCGCCGGAGACCACGAACACGGTCTCGCTGGTCGACACCTCGTCGGGCGCCTGGCGCACCGGTGATCCGCACGACGTGCAGGTCGTCGTCGGCAACGACGGGCCGAGTGGCGAGTACGGGCCGGTCGTCGTCCAGATCCCCGTGACCGCAGCGATCGATCTGATGGCGGCCGATGGCGACGGGTGGGCCTGCGGCGTCACCACGAGAGGCGTCGACACCGACGACCCGGACGTGGCCCGGACGGTCGAGTGCACCTACGGACGTCGACGTGCCGACTACGGGCAGCCGGTGCTCGACGTCGGTGAGACGCTCCCGCCGATCGACCTGACGTTGGTGCCGGCCGCCGACGGTGACGCCACCCAGGCGGTCCGGGTCATCGGGGTCACCGATGCCGTGCCCCGCCGGTCGGCTGCTCCCGTGCAGGTGGGTCGATCGGCGGCGGTGTCGATCGACGTCGACGCCCCCGACGTCGCGTACGTGGGTGAGCAGATGGCGCTGACCGTGACCGTGGTGAACGACGGGCCCAGCCGGTCGGCCACACCGGCGACCATGACGGTCGCGCTCCCCGTCGGTGTCGAGATCGTCGCCGTCGACGGTGGAGTCGATGCCTGGTCGTGCGACGGACGGATCGCCACCGTCGTGTGCATCGCCCCGGACGGGATCGCACCCGACACCTCGTCGGTGCTGTCGCTCACGGCCTCGGTCGCACCGGCGACGGGGACCGATGACGTCGCGGTCACCGCGATGCTCACGGCCGACCCCGCCGACACCGCCACGGAGGACGACGTCGACGTCGACACCGTCGACGTGCGGGCCGGCGACTCGACCGGATCGACCGGATCGACCGGATCGGCCGGATCGGCCGGATCGGTCGCTCCCGAGACGTCTGCACCGGGTGCGGACGCCCAGGACTCCGAGTCCGCTCCAGCGACGCCGATGACACCGAGGGACTTCCGGGCCGCGGACCTGCTCGGCTTCGGGGGTGCCGCGGGCGCGCTGGCCTTCGCTGTCGTGCTGGTCAGCGGACGCCGCCGACGCGGCTGGTGACCTCGTCGGCGGGGCCGGCGCCGAGCCGGGTCCTGCGCCCGGTCGCGTCGGGAGCGCTCAGCTCGACGCCCAGTGGCGAGACCGTTCGACGGCCCGCTGCCACTGCTCGTACTGCAGGGCGGTGAAGACGGCGAGATCGCCGTCGATCGGCGTGAACTCGGCATCGAGCTCCCAGCGGCTCGTGACCGAGTCGAGCGACGGCCACACGCCCTCGGCCAACCCGGCGAGGAACGCCGCACCCAGTGCCGTCGTCTCCTGGTCCTTCGGCCGGCGCACGACGACGCCGAGCTGATCGGCCTGCAGCTGCATCAGGAGGTCCATCACCGACGCGCCGCCGTCGACGCGCAGTTCGAGCAACGGGGTGCCGGACGCGGCGACCATGGCATCGACCACGTCGCGGGTCTGGTAGGCCATCGCCTCGACCGTCGCCCGGGCGAGGTGCGCCCGCGTCGTCCCGCGTGTGATGCCCACGATCGTGCCGCGTGCGTAGGGGTCCCAGTACGGGCTGCCGAGCCCGGCGAAGGCCGGCACCAGGTACACCCCGCCGGTGTCGGGCACGCTCGCCGCGAGCGGGCCGACCTCTGGCGAGCTGTCGATGATCGACAACCCGTCGCGCAGCCACTGGATCGCCGCGCCGGTGACGAAGATCGAGCCCTCGAGCGCGTAGGCCGTCGTGCCGTCGGCGAGCGTCCACGCGACCGTGGTGAGCATCCCCTCGGTGGGCGGCGGGCATCGATCGCCGACGTTCATCAACACGAAACTGCCGGTGCCGTAGGTGTTCTTCGCCGTGCCGGGGACGAAGCACGCCTGGCCGAACAGGGCGGCCTGCTGGTCGCCGGCGATGCCGGACACCGGGATGCCGTCGGGCACCCCGCAGCGGTCGGAGGTGACGCCGAACCGGCCGCTCGACGGCATCACCGCGGGCAGCGCGCTCATCGGCACGTGCAGCAGGTCGCACATCTCCGCCGACCAGCCGAGCGTGCGGATGTCGAACAGCATCGTGCGGCTCGCGTTGGACGGGTCGGTCGCGTGCACCTCGCCGCCGGTGAGGTTCCACAGCAGCCACGAGTCGATCGTGCCGATCGCGAGGTCGTCGGCGACCGGGATGTCGCGGTTGGCGAGCAACCACTCGACCTTGGTGCCGGAGAAGTAGGGGTCGAGGACGAGCCCGGTGATCTCGCGCACGCGTGGCAGCGCCCCGGCCTCGGTCAGTTCGTCGCAGCGGCCGGCCGTGCGCCGGTCCTGCCACACGATGGCGGTGCCGTACGGCACACCGGTCGCCCGGCTCCAGGCGAGCACCGTCTCACGCTGGTTGGTGATGCCGATCGCGGCCACCGTGGCGCCCTGCGCGGTGAGCTGGTCGATCACGTCGAGCAGCGTCTCGCGGACGCGTTCCCAGATCTCGACCGCGTCGTGCTCGACCTGGCCGGGCTCGGGGTAGTGCTGGGCGAACTCGCGGTAGGACGACACCGACGGCGCATCGGTGAACACGGCTCGGCTGCGCACGCCGGTGGTGCCGGCATCGATGGCGATGACGCAGGGCCGGGGGTCGAGCGGAGCGGACGCGGTGGTGCTGGTGTCGGACATCGGCGGCGACATTACCGGCCG
>JBILUM010000064.1:0-8348 GCA_044370995.1 Ilumatobacteraceae bacterium
CGACAAGGACTACTTCGCCTACGGCCAGCAGGTCATCGAGGATCGCGCGGTCCCGTCGGCGGCCGACGGGCTCAAGCCGGTGCACCGCCGGATCCTGTGGGACATGCACATCCAGCGCCTGTTCCCCGACCGGCCGTTCGTGAAGACCGCCCGCGTCGTCGGCGACACGATGGCGCTGTTCCACCCCCACGGCGACCAGTCGATCGCCGATGCCCTCACCCGTTTGGCCCAGCCGTTCGCGAACCTGGTGCCGCTGCTCGACTTCCACGGCAACTACGGCAGCCCCGACTTCTCGGCTGCGGCGGCCCGCTACACCGAGACCCGGCTCGGCTTCGCCGGCATGCTGCTGCTCGACGACATCGACCAGCGAACGGTGCCGATGGTCGAGAACTACGAGGGCTCCACCGAGGAGCCAGTCGTGCTGCCCGCAGCGTTCCCGCACCTGTTGGTGAACGGGGCGAACGGCATCGCCGTCGGTCTGTCGTCGTACCTGCCGCCCCACGACCCGCGCGAGGTGTGCGCGGCCGCCCTGCACCTCATCGCCAACCCGAAGGCCACGGTCGACGAGCTGATGGAGTTCCTGCCGGGGCCGTCGTTCCCGCAGGAGTGCACGATCACCAACGGCGACGAGATGACCGACATCTACCGCGCCGGCGTCGGCCGAGTGGTGGTGCGCGGTGCGTGGAACGTCGAGGAGTTGGGCCGCGGCCGTCAGCAGCTCGTCGTCACGTCGCTGCCCTACGCCGACACCACCACCGGCTCGACCGAGAAGTTCATCGCCTCGGTCGGCGACGCGATCGACGAGGGCAACCTCGCCGGCATCGTCGACTACAACGACGAATCCTCCGACGGCGCCACCCGGCTCACCCTCGGGCTGGCCAACGGCATCACCGCCGAGCAGGTCATCCCGGCGCTGCTGCGCTGGACCAACCTGCAGGTCACCAACAAGGTGCAGATGCACTTCCTCGACGAGCACGGCTCGGTGCGCCTCTACAACCTGCGCTCGTGCATCCAGGCCTGGATCGACCACCGCGTGCGGGTGATCATCCGCCGGTCCGAGCACCGGCTCGAGAAGATCGAGGATCGCCTGCACCGGCTGCGCGGCTTCCTCGCCGTGCTGCTCGACATCGATCGCACCATCGCGATCGTGCGCAGCTCGAAGACCCGGGCGATCGCCCGCACGTCGCTCATGGCCGAGTTCGACATCGACGAGGGCCAGGCCAACGCGGTGCTCGACCTCAACCTCGGTCAGCTCACCGAGGACGCGGTCGTCGAGTTCAAGAAGGAGGCCATCGAGCTCGAGAAGGAGGCGGCCAAGCTGCGCCGGCTCCTCGGTTCGCCAACGGCGCTGCGGCGCCAGGTCGGCACCGAACTCGAAGGGGTCATCCCGCAGTTCGACGGTGTCGCCCCTCGCGTCACCACCATCACGACCGAGGTGGCCCAGCGCGTGTCGAAGGCGGCGATGGTGCTCGACGAGCCCGTCACCGTGTTGGTCGACGCCAACGGCTACGTGCAGGCCCAGCGGTCGGGGTCCAAGGCCAAGCCGAAGCTCGAGCCGCTGCGTTCGTTCGACACCTCCACCGCTCAGAACCTGGTCGTCATCACCGCCTCGGGTCAGCTGCACCGGGCGCTGACGGCCACCATCCCCGCCGACAAGCCGACTGCGGCGGTGAACGTGTTCGCCGGACTCGATCCCACCGATCGCATCCTCGGCTGGTGGGCCGACCAGACGTTCCCCACCGATCTGCTGCTCGTCACCTCCGACGGCCAGGTGAAGCGGATCGAGGGCGACGACCTCGCTGGCGGCGACCGCAAGGGTGGCATCTCGCTGGTGAAGGTTGCCACGGGCGCCCGGGTGGTGCAGGTCCTTGCGTTCGACGGTGCCGAGCCGGTGCTGCTGGTCACCCAGGGCGGCCAGGCGGTGCGCTTCCTGCCCGACGACGTGCGGCCGATGGGCCGCTCGGCATCGGGCGTGCGCGGCATCAAGCTCGTGCCGGGCGACGCCGTGGTGGGCGCCGCCCATCCCGCCGCCGACGACGATCGGCTGTTGGTGGTGCAGGCCAAGGGTGCCGCGAAGCGGGTGATGATGTCCGAGATCCCGGTGCAGGGCCGAGGCACGAAGGGCGTCAGGTGCGCCGTGGTCACGCCGCGGTCGGGTCAGGTGATCGCCGTGTGCGGCACCACCGACGCGAGCACGGTCCTCGTCCGCGATGCCGACGGTGCGATCGCCGAGGTGAGCGTCGGTGCGTTCGCCGCTGCGGCGCGCGATGCATCGGGTGGCAAGGTCCGCGGCTTCGACGGCGTCATCACCGGCTTCGAGACGATCTGACCTCAGGCGAGCGGCGGAGGAGGAACGGCGACGCCGTCGACCACCACCGGGAACTGCCGGACCGGGTCGTCTGCGAGCACCTTGGTGTCGGGCGGACGGGCGGTGTCGCCGCGCAGCACTCGGGCACCGCTCGGCGCGTACTGGAGGATGTACGCCTTGCGCACCGAATCGGTGGTGTTCGGACCGGTGAGATGGGGAGTCAGCGACGAGAACACCACGATCCCGCCAGCGCCGACGGGGGCGGCCACCGCGTCGGGGTGGTCCTCGAACAGCTCCCAGCCGAGCGGCTCGTGGAAGCGGTGCTGCAGCGTGCCCCGTCGGTGCACGCCGGGCACCACGACCGGGCATCCGTTGTCGACCGTTGCGTCGGTGAGCGCCACCCAGCAGGTGAGGTACTGCTGCGGCTCCACGAACGCATACCCGTTGTCCTGGTGCCACGGGAAGCGACGCGGCTTCTCGGTCTTCTTGTACACGGCCTGGTCGTGGTACAGGCGCACGTCGGGGCCGATCAGGTCGTGGCACAGGTCGCCGAACACCGCATGGGCGGCGAACGAGCGGGCGGCTTCCGACACCGCGGCGGGGAACAGGCTGAAGGTGATCGCCCCGCGCTCGGCGATGGAGAATCGGCCATCGTCGCACCCGGCGAGGAACTGATCGGTCGCGGCTTCCAGCGCGTCGATGTCGGCGATCACCGGCGCCAGTTCTTCGTCGACGAACACGTGGTCGAGCACCACGAACCCGAACGCGTCGAACCCAGCCGCCTGCTCGGGTGTGAGCCGACGGAACGGGCCGGTGTGGTCGGACCAGGCGAACCCGGTGTTCCACGGGTGCGGTTCGACATCGGGCGTGCTCGTCATCATCGATCGAGAATAGGCAATGCCGTCGGTTCCGCTCGTCCACGGCGGCCGGGGATTCGTAGGCTCGGCCGCCATGGCCGCACAGGCGATCCCCGAGATGCGGGCAACGGTGACGGTGCCGCCGGAGCAGGTCGACCGGTTCGAGTCGGTCGGGCACACCGTGGTGCGCGGACTCGCATCGCCCGACGAGATCGCCGCGTTCCGCCCTGCGATCGAGGACGCAGTGCGACGGGCCACCACGCGCGCACGTCCGCTCGACGAGCGCGACACCTACGGCCGCGCGTTCCTGCAGGTGCCGAACCTCTGCGCCAGCGACCCCGTGGTGCGTGCGTTCACCTTCGCCGCCCGCTTCGCACGTGTGGCAGCCGAGCTGCTCCGGGTGGACGGCGTGCGGCTGTACCACGACCAGGCGTTGTTCAAGGAGCCCGGTGGCGGGCACACGCCGTGGCACCAGGACCAGGTGTACTGGCCGCTCGACAGCGACCGGTGCATCACGATGTGGATGCCGCTCGTCGACGTGCCGGCCGACGTCGGCAGCATGACCTTCGCCGACGGGAGCCACCGGCACGGTGACCTCGGCAGCTGGGTGATCGGTGACGAATCGGAGGCGGGGTTCGACGCGATGGTTCGCGACCGCGGATTCGTCACCAGCACCCACGGCGCGATGCGCGCCGGCGATGCCACGTTCCACACCGGCTGGGCCCTGCACCGGGCCGGCGCCAACGAGACCGAGCTGCTCCGCTCGGTGATGACGGTCATCTACGTCGCCGACGGCATCCGGGTGGGCCCGGTCGACTCACCGGCACGACAGCTCGATCAGATGTTCTGGCTGGGCGGAGCCGAGCCGGGCTCGCTCGTCGACGGCCCAGGCAACCCGCTGCTCTGGCCCGTGCCATGACGGTCCCAGACGAGTTCACCCCGTCGTCCATCGCCGAGGCGTCGGCCGACGAGATCATCCCGAACGCCGCGTTCCTCGGCAGCGGCGAGCCGTACACGTCGATCTTCGTCAACAACATGTGGTTGCTGCCGCCGAAGGCCGGCGCCGAGCTCGAGTGGGGCGCCGGCTGGTACTACGACACGACCGTCGCCCGCAAGCACGAGTACTGGCGCGACATCGACCTGCCCACGGCCACCAAGGATCTGCGGCAGCTCCGGCGAGACCTGCACGAGTGGGGCTTCTGCCTCATCGAGGACGGGCTGTCGGCCGAGCAGTGCGAGCGCATCCGCGACCGTGTCGAGGACCAGGCCGCAGCCGAACGAGCGCTGGGGATCGCGTATCTGGTCGAGTCGCAGCAGCACGTGTGGTCGCTGATCAACAAAGGCGCCGACTTCGTCGGTCTGCTCGAACACGATCCTGCGGCGGTGCAGGCCGGACCGATGATCGAGCGCCTGCTGGACGAGACGTTGGGCAAGGGATGGAACCACTTCAGCCTGCTCGCCAACATCTCGTACCCCGGCTGCCACCCGCAGCCCATGCATCAGGACCAGACCTGGATCGCCCCCATCCACACCCACGAAGCACCGGTGCTGGCGAACACGATGTACATCTTGCAGGACGTCGACGAGCACAACGGCGGCACCCTGCTGGTGCCCGGCTCGCACCGGGCGAACGGCACCGAGGGGACCGGCCTCTACGGACCGCTCCCCCGGCCCATCAACCTCGAGGCTCGGGCCGGCACGGTGCTCATGTTCGACGGCCGCATGCTCCACGGTGGGGCGGTCAACCACACCGACCGGTTCCGCTACGTGCTCACCAACTCGTGCGTGAAGCCTTGGGCACGGCAGCAGGAGAACTTCTTGCTCGGCACGCGGCCGGAGGTGCTCCAAGCGGCGAGTCCGAAGCTGCTGTGGCGGCTCGGCCTCCAGTCGAGCATCACCGCCAACCTGGTCGAGGGCTTCGGCTACCGGGGGACGGGACGCCCCGGCGACCGCAACGGGCACCTCGCCGGGATCCGGCGCGAGTACGACGGCGGCGGGTACCGGCACGTCGGTGAGCTGTCGATGCAGCACCTCGACACGGTCGACCTCGATGCGTTGTCGCTCGCCACGGTGCAGCGCGAGTTCGAGGAGCACCGCGACCAGGCCGCTCTCGAAGCGATGGCGGCGCTCAACGACCTGCTGGCATCGCGCTCCGATCCGACTGACGCCTGAATTCGACCCGGCGCGTCAGTCGCGACGCGGCAGCGAGGTCACGAACGCCCAGGCGCGGTCGACGTGCGACGTCGTCAGCTCGACGAAGTCGGCGACGCCCTGGTCGAGTCCCTCGCGACGCGCGTAGGCGGCGAGTCCGAGCAGGCACGAGGCGAACGCCTCCTGGGTGATGCCGAGGTCGGCCGGGTGTGCCCTCACGTGTGATCGCTCGACGATCCGGCGCGCCCGCTCGGGCTCGTTGCCCTGCACCTCGGCCAACGCACAGACGGCGAAGGAGATGATCTCCCCGTGCACCGGATGCGCGCCCGTCGCGTGCTCGTAGGCGTAGGCCCAGAAGTGCTCCGAGCCCTCCTCGAAGCGGCTGTGGCCGGCCCACGCACAGGCCGCTCCGATGCGGCGATAGGCGTCGGCGAGGAACCGCACGCCATCGTCGGAGACGGCCGCGATCTCGTCGGCCGCCGACTCGAGCTGGTCGAGCAACACGGCGCCGAGGGCGGCGAGCCCTGTGTGCCACGGGTGGGTGGTGCCGTGCTCGGTGGCGAGGCGCCAGTCGAACAACCCCGTGTGGCACGACAGGACGTCGCCCACGCCGGCGCGGTTGAGCCGGGGTGGTGCCGACCGGATGAGGGGGAGGTCGAGCACCACGAGTTCGGGGACGACCGTGCCGACGTAGCGGACCTTGCCGAGGTCGCGGATGCCGATCGCGTCGGTGAAGCCGGCATCGACGGAGGTGATCGTGGGTACCTGCACCAGTGGTCGCCCCGTGCGCCACGCGACGTACTTCGCCGTGTCGAGTGCCGTACCCCCGCCGAGGCCGACCACCGTCGCCGAGGCGAGCTCGTCGGGGCCGGTCGACGCCGCGAGACCTTCCACGACCGAGTCGAGATGGGCGACGTCCATGTCCCACGCGTCGATCTCGGCGGCCAGTGCAACGCCGGCCAGTCGGGCACGCACCGACGACCAGGGCGGCTCGTTGGCACACACCACGAGCGGCGTCCCTCGCCCGGCCAGCACCTCGACCGCGTCCGCCTCGACACAGTGGAACGGCGCTCCGATCGTCGACGACCCGCTCACCCTCGCTCCGATCCTCCCCCGGCGACTCCGTACGTCGCCATGCTCACCGCACGATACGCCGCGGCCGTATCCCCGCCCCGGTTGCATCGTGAGCGATATGCGGCGCATGAGCGCACGACGCTCACGAACCGATGATCTTCGTGAGCGAGATGCGGCGTATCAGCGCAGATCGCTCACGAAGGATCTCCCGTCGGGGGGGTGGCACCGGGGGTGAATAGGCTCGCCGGCGATGGCACTCCCGGATGTGAGCACGATGGCCGATCTCGTCCGACGCGGTGAGGTCTCCGCCCGTTCGCTCGTCGAACAGTCCCTCGACCGCATCGAGGCCGGCGACGCCGAACTGAACTCGTTCGTCCACATCGATCGGGTCGGTGCGCTCGCGGCGGCCGATCGTGTGGATGCGGCACGACGGGCCGGTGAGCCGCTGGGGCCGCTCGCCGGTGTGCCCTTCGGGGTGAAGGACCTCGAGGACTGCGCCGGCATGCCCACCACGCGCGGGTCGCGCTGGTACGCCTCGGGCCCGCCTGCCACTCGCGACGACATCCACGTGGCCCGGTTCCGCGCCGCCGGGGCCATCCCGCTGGGCAAGACCGCCACCCCCGAGTTCGGGGCCTGGGGATACACCGCGAGTCCGCTGCTCGGCGTCACCCGCAACCCGTGGAACACGGCGCGCACGCCTGGCGGTTCGAGCGGCGGCACCGCGGCGGCAGTCGCGGCGGGCATGATCCCGTTCGGCACGGCGAGCGATGGCGGCGGGTCGATCCGCGGCCCGGGCAGCTCGTGCGGCCTGCCCGGCCTCAAGCCCACCTACGGTCGGATCCCCACCTTCGGCGTCACCCGTCATGCACAGAACGCCGTGAACTTCGCGCTCGCCACCACGGTCGCCGACACGGCGCTGTTGTTCGACGTCGCGGTCGGCCCAGACCCTCGCGATCGCACGTCGTTGCCGGCCCCGGTCGGCTCATACCGCACGGCGATCGACGAGCTCGACGTCACCGGCCTGCGCGCCACCTGGTCGGCCGACCTCGGCTTCGTCGTCGTCGATCCCGAGGTCGCATCGATCGTCGGCGCAGCCGCGCAGTCCCTCGTCGACGCGGCCGGCATGTCCGCAAGTGGCAGCTCGGTGCAGCTCGACGACTTCATCCGCGTGTACGCCTTCATGGAGGCGGCCGATCGGTTCGTCGACGTTCCCGACGGCTGGGAGCATCGCCTCGACGAGCTCGACCCGCTCGTGGTCGAGGGGTGGCGCCGGACGGCGTCGGTGACGCTGCCGACCTTCGGCAGGGTCGAACGGTCGCGCCGCGAGCTCGAGTTCCGGATCGCCGAGCTGTTCGAGCACGCCGACGTGCTGCTCACACCCACGAACGCGTGCTCACCGTTCGCCGCCGAGGGGCCGATGCCCACCGAGATCGGCGGGCGACCGTGCCATGCGGGTCACGCCGCGCTGCTGACGATGCTCGCCAACGTGGTGAACCTGCCGTCGATCACGCTGCCGGCCGGGCTCACCGCCGACGGCCTCCCGATCGGGCTGATGGTCACGGCTCCCCGGCACCGCGAAGACATCTGTCTCCGACTCGCCCGCATCTGGGAGCAGCACAGCCCCTGGCCCCGACACGCCCCGGGACGCTGACGATGGCAACTGTGCGAACGATCCCCGCCGGGGCGGGGCGGGTGGTCCTGCTGGTCGTCGCACACGCCGACGACGTGGCCCTGTTCCTCGGCGGCACCGTCGCCGCCTGGGCGGATGCCGGCTGGCGGGTCGCCGTGGTGAGGGTGACCGACGATCGCACCGATTCGGTCGGCCTCACGGAGGCAGCGACGATCGCCGCGAACCATGCCGAGTTCCGGCGAGCGACGGCGATCCTCGGCGTCGACGAGATCGTCGAACTCGGGCACCGCACGGACGCGCTCGCCGACATCAGCGAAGTGGCGTTGCG
>JBILUM010000065.1:0-8337 GCA_044370995.1 Ilumatobacteraceae bacterium
CCCGACCGCGACCGCCGTGGGCATGTCGCGGCTCGACGGCGGGGGTGCCGTGCGCGAGGTGGCGCCCGTGGTGGATGTCGGACGGACCGGGCGCGGCCCACGCGACGGATCGACACGGCCGGATCCTCGGCTGGCCTTCTTCGGCATCGGGCGACCCATCCGGTCGTCGGTGGGATCGGTGCCGATCGTGATGCGGCCCGGGCCGCGGCGCACCGGCAGCGAGCCGTCGCCGGTCTCGTCGAAGGGATCGGCCGAGTCCTCGAACGCTGCCCGCGTGGGGACCTCGACCTCGCCGGTCGGCGCCGGGTCGTCGCTCCACACCGGTGCGTCGTTGGAGAACGACGACCACACGTCGAGATCGTCGCTGGGATCGCGGCCCGGCTGCGCCGGCTGCTGCGAGGTGAGCATCGACGGCATCTCACCCGTGGGCGGGGCCGTCCAGTGCGGCAACGGACCGGTGTCGGCCGTCCCGAACGACAGCCCGTCGCTCGGGTCGTCCATCTCACGGGTCATGTCGGCTCGCGACGCGTCGTCGCCGAACAACGGCGGCCCGAAGTCACCGAAGTCGTCGTCATCACGGCCGTCGCGACGGCCACGACGCCAGACATCATCGCTCATGAAGGATCTCCCGTTTTCTCGCTGCTCGTCTTGTGGCTGCTCGTCTTGTGGCTGCTCGTCTTGTGGCTGCTCGTCTTGTGGCTGCTCGTCTTGTGGCTGCTCGTCATTGGCTGCCTCCTCACGCGCCGACCCGAGGTCAGACCTCGAGCAGTTCCTGTTCCTTGCGCCCGAAGGCCTTGTCGATCGACTCGACATGTTCGTGGGTGATCTTCTCGAGTTCCTTCTCGGCACGCTCGAGCTGGTCGGCGGAGATCTCCGCCGACTTCTCGGCCGCCTCGAGGTGCTTGCGCGCGTCACGCCGGATGTTGCGCACCGCGATCCGCCCGTCCTCGGCCATGTTCTTGACGATCTTCACGTACTCCTTGCGCCGCTGCTCGGTGAGCGCGGGGAAGTTGATCCTGATCACCACACCGTCGTTTGACGGGTTGACCCCGAGATCGCTGTCACGGATGGCCTTCTCGATCGCGGCGAGCGTGGTGCGGTCGTGCGGCTTCACCACCAGCTGCCGCGCTTCGGGCACGGCGAAGCCGGCCAGTTGCTGCAGCGGCACGTGCGAGCCGTAGTACTCGACCTGGAGCCGCTCGACCAACGCCGGCGTGGCGCGGCCGGTGCGGACGGTCGTGAACTGGCCCTGTACGTGCTCGACCGCTTTCTCCATCTTGTCGATGGCGTCGAGGAGCGTCTCTTCGGTCACCGGAACAGGTTACCGAGGCAGCGCACGCTGCGTGGTCATCCGGCTCACCTGGCCACCGTTCGGCGCATCAGCAAGCCGGGAGCGCAGCGGATCAGGACTGCGGGTTCGCGTCGGGGAGGTCGTCATGACGGCGACGGCGGCTCTGCGGGGCCTCACCGTGGATGATCGTGCCGACCTGCTCGCCGCCGAGGATCGACTGCAGCGCCCCGGGCGCCGACATGTCGAACACCACGATCGGGATGTCGTTGTCGCGACAGAACGCGATGGCCGTGGCGTCCATGACCTTGAGGTCCTTGGTCATCACGTCCATGTAGTCGATCTCGTCGTACTTGGTGGCCGTGGCGTCGCGACGGGGATCGGCGCTGTAGACGCCGTCGACGCCCGAGTGGGTGCCCTTCAGCAATGCGTTCGCGTCCATCTCCGCCGCTCGCAGTGCGGCCGCGGTGTCGGTGGTGAAGAACGGGTTGCCGGTGCCGGCCGCGAAGATCACGACGCGGCCCTTCTCGAGATGACGCATCGCCCGACGCCGGATGTACGGCTCGGCGATGCGCGGCATCTCGATCGCGCTCATGACCCGGGTGGACTGCCCGTTGCGCTCCAGGGAGTCCTGGAGCGCAAGGGCGTTCATCACCGTGCCGAGCATGCCGATGTGATCGCTCTGGGTGGCGTCCATGCCGGACATCGCACCCGTACGACCCCGCCAGAAGTTGCCGCCGCCGACCACCACGGAGACATCGACGCCCATCTCGCGGACGGCGATGATCTCACGTGCGGTGTGGTCGAGGGTCGCGCCGTCGAGGCCCGACCCGGAGGCGCCGGCCAATGCCTCGCCCGATGGCTTGAAGACGATCCGCTTCCACCGGGGCGAGGTCACGGGTCTCAGCCGATCTCGACCTGTGCGAAGCGGACGATGCTCGCCGAGCCGATGAGCTGCTTCACCGACAGCTTGTCGTCCTTGGCGTAGGGCTGCTCGACCAGGGCGACGTCTTTGAAGAAGCCGTTGATGCGACCCTCGATGATCTTCGGCAGCGCAGCCTCGGGCTTGCCCTCGTTGCGGCTGATCGCCTCGAGCGTCTGACGTTCCTTCTCGACCACGTCGGCCGGCACGTCTTCACGGTTGAGGTACTTCGGACGGGCGAAGCCGACGTGGACGGCGATGTCGTGGGCGAGCTCCTTGCTCGCACCCGACATCTCGACGAGCACGCCGTTCACACCACGACCACCCTGGATGTGCAGGTAGCTGTCGATGACGTTGCCGGGTGCGGCCTCGATGCGGACGACCTCGCCGAGTTCGATCTTCTCCTTGAGGACGATCTTGAGGTCCTCGAGCTGCTCGTTGCGCTCGGCGACGGCTGCCTCGCCCTTGGCGATGACGAGACGGGCGAGCGTCTCGGCCTCGGCCTTGAACTGGTCGCTGCCGGCCACGAAGTCGGTCTCGGACTTCAGTTTCACCATCGCGCCGACGTTGCCGTCGATCACGAGAGCGACGACGCCCTGGGTGTTCTCGCGGTCGTCGCGCTTCGCGCTGGCGGCGAGACCCTTCTCACGCAGCCACTGCTTGGCTTCTTCCATGTCGCCGTCGTTGGCCTCGAGGGCCTTCTTGGCGTCCATCATGCCGGCGCCGGTCGCTTGACGCAGCGCTTGCACGTCCTTGGCGGTGAATGACATCGGAATCAGCTCTCCGTGCTGGTCTCGTCGGCCGGCGATGCGTCGGCGGCGTCGGCGGCGTCGGTGGTCTCTTCGGTCTTGGCAGCGGCGAGGCGGGCCTCGCGATCGGCCTGGGCGGCGGCGGCCTGGCGGCGGGCCTCGGCCTGGGCAGCGGCGAAGGCTGCCTCGTCCTCGGCCGTCCGCTTCGGGGCCGGTGCGGCCTGCGGGTTGCGCTTGCCCTGGATGTAGCGGCCCTCTTCGATCGCCTCGGCGATGACGCGCGCCATGAGCGCGTTGGCGCGGATGGCGTCGTCGTTGCCCGGGATCGGGAACTGGATGACGTCGGGGTCGACGTTGGTGTCGACCACGGCGATGATCGGGATGCCGAGCTTGTTCGCCTCGGTGACGCCGATGTGCTCTTTCTTGGTGTCGAGGATGAACACCGCGTCGGGACGCTTGTTCATGCCACGGATACCACCGAGGTTCTTCTGCAGCTTCTCGAGTTCACGGCTGAGCAGGAGGGCCTCCTTCTTCGGCATCGCGTCGAACTCGCCCGACGTCTTCATGCGCTCGTACTCCTGCATCTTGGCGACGCGCTTGGAGATGGTCTCGAAGTTGGTGAGCATGCCGCCGAGCCAACGCTCGTTCACGTAGGGCATGCCGACGGAGTCGGCGTAGTCGCGCACGGGGTCCTGCGCCTGCTTCTTGGTACCGATGAAGAGCACGGTGCCACCCTTGGCCGACAGATCGCGCACGAAGTTGTACGCGGCCTCGACGCGGGTGAGCGTCTGCTCGAGATCGATGATGTAGATGCCACCGCGCTCGCCGAAGATGAAGCGCTTCATCTTGGGGTTCCAACGGCGGGTCTGGTGCCCGAAGTGGACACCTGCTTCCAGCATCTGTCGCATGGTGACGACGGCCATGTTGTTCTCCTCGTCCACGGTTGGCTGCGCACGACGCCCGTGCACCGACCCGCGAGGCGGGAGCGGCGACCGTGGAATGGGCCGTGCGATCGGATTCGGTCCGCCGCGCGGCGGACCGGTCGGACATGCTATCGGCCGCCACCTGCGATGCGACAGACCAGGCGCGCGGCGCCCCCGGGGCGCCCGCGGGTGCCGTCGGACGGGACGAGTCGAGGGCGCGAGCGCCAGCGGCCGAGCCGATCGGTGGGGTCGACCGGGCGGTCGCCATCGCGCAGGCCCACGTAGAACCGATCGGTGCTGCGCCCCAACTCCTGACCGGCGCGGACGACATCACCCCTGCTCAGCGACATCCTCGCCAACCAGCCATAGGACGCACGCAGGCCGTCGCGGTGCTCCACCACGAGCCAGCGCGTCCCCGCCACCGAGCCGGCGAACACGACCACCCCGTCGGCCATCGCGACGACGCCCTGACCCGGCCGCGGGCCGTACTCGATGCCCCGGTTGCCCGCGCAGTAGGGGCAGGCCGGCATCCGGAACGGGTCGACGACGGGCGCGTCGATCGGTGGGACCAGGCACGGCCCTGGCGGAGCGACGGACCGAGCCGACACGGCTCCGGTCGTGAGCGTGAACGCGAGCAGGACAGGGACGAGCACGGACGGCATCTGGACCTCCGACGGGCGCGGCACCGGTGCCGGTGCGGGACACGTGGACGCGGCGACGGCGTCGATCAGGCGGCAGGTTCCCGGGGCCCGGTCGCCCGGTCGCCCGGTGACCTCGGCGGCTCGGCGGCTCAGGAGATGCCGGAGGCGGCGAGGCGGGCACGCAGGTGCAGCACCGCCTTGGTGTGGATCTGGGAGACGCGGCTCTCGGTCACGCCGAGCACCGACCCGATCTCGGCAAGGGTGAGGCCCTCGTCGTAGTACAGCGACATGACCAGTTTCTCGCGCTCGGGCAGTCGGCGCACCTCTTGGCGGACCAGACGACGCACCTCGCTCTCCTCGACCACCGCGGAGGGCGAATCGGGTGTCTCGCCGGCGAGCGAACGTGGTTCGGCACCGGCGACGAGTGCGCGGTCGAGCGGACCGACGGTCGTGGATGCGATCGCGACGAGCCACTTCTGGAACTCGGTGGAGCTGATCTTGAGGTGACCGGCGATCTCTTCGTCGGTGGGCGCACGACCGAACCGTGCCTCCATCTCGCTGAAGGCGGACTCCACCTCGCGGGCTCGGCTGCGCACCGATCGGGGCACCCAGTCGAGCGACCGCAGGCCGTCGAAGACCGCACCTCGGATGCGCGGCACCGCGAAGGTCTCGAACTTCACCCCGCGTTCGGGGTCGAACCGCTCGACGGCGTCGATGAGGCCGAAGACGCCGGCGGACACGAGGTCACCGGGATCGACGCTGCTGGGCAGACCGGCGCCGACGCGGCCGGCGACGAACTTCACCAACGGCGAGTAGTGCTCGATGATGCGGTCGCGGGCGATCTGGTCACGGGTCGCGAACCACTTCTCCCACCAGAACGAGATGTCGACGGGGATGCTCATGCTCGGGGGTGTGCCTCCGCGTAGACGGAACGGAGTCGCTCGTTGCTGACATGTGTGTACCGCTGCGTCGTCGCGACGTCGGCATGTCCGAGGAACTCCTGCACCGCTCGTAAGTCTGCCCCGCCGTCGAGCAAATGCGTCGCGAACGTGTGACGCAGCGCGTGCGGATGTGTGGGTGACGACGATCGACGGTCGATGATCCGCCGGACGTCGCGCGAGGTGAGCCGATGGCCGCGCTCGTTGCCGAACAGCGCGCCGCCGGCATCGGCCGGCACGACCTCGTGACGCACGGCCAGCCAGCCACGCACGGCGTCGACGGCCATGGCCGACAGGGGGACCACACGTTCCTTCGATCCCTTGCCGAGCACGGTCATCGAGTCGCCGATGCGACCGCTGCGCCGCACGTCGTCGACGTCCAGGCCACAGAGTTCGCTCACGCGCACCCCGCTGCCGTAGAGGATCTCGAGCACGGCGTCGTCGCGGAGGCGACGCCAGTGCGGCTCGTCCTCGGCCGACGGCGCGTCGAGCAGGCGGTCGAGCTCGCTCGCGGTGAGCACCCGAGGCAGGCGGGCCTCGCCCGACGGGGCGCGCAACGACGAGCTGGGGTCGGCGGCGGTGACACCGGTGCGATGCAGCCAGCGGAAGTACTTGCGCACCGCGGCGACCTTGCGGGCGATGGTGCGCTTGGCGTACCGGCGCGTGGTGAGGAAGGCGACCCAGCGACGAAGGAGCAACCGATCGACGGAGGCCGGGTCGTCGACCCCACCCCGTTCGGCCCAGGTCGCGAAGTCGCGCACGTCGATGCCGTAGGCCGTGACGGTGTGATCGGAGGAAGCCGTGAGCGAGGTCGCGAAGGCGTGCAAGCGCCACGCCGCACAAGGCTCGTCGACCAGGGTCCGTCCACCGGCCCCGTGCACTCCGGATGTCACCCGGACCACAGTATTCGGTCACGGACATGCCAGGGGTGACCCCATCACCTCGAACCATCCGTCGACGTGCGCCAACCAGCCGGCCTGCTCGAGCCGGGCGAGCGCCATCGCCGCCTCCACCACCGACACGGCGAGCGCCGTCGCGACCTCACCGACGGTGCTCGCCTTGACGGAACACACCCGGTATGCAGGCACGTCGGCAGGACGGGGGCGGACGCGGGGGTCGTCGGCCCGCGGGGTCGCCCGGGTGTGGTCGAGCCCGAGCGCGACCATGACGTCGCCCACGTCGACCGCCGGTGCCGAGCCGTCGCGGAGCAACGCATTCACCCCGGTTGCGGCCCTGCTGATCGCGCTGCCGGGCACCGCCATCACGGGGATCCCACGCTCCGCGGCCATCTGGGCCGTGATCAGCGACCCACCGGTCTCCCGGCTCTCGACGACCACGACGATCTCGGACAACGCAGCGACGAGGCGGTTGCGTTGCGGGAATCGGTAGGCGACCGGCACCGCCCCCGGTGGCCACTCGCTCAGCAGCAACCCCTCGGCGCCCACCCGCTCCCACAGGGCGCGGTGTTCGCGCGGGTAGACGACGTCGTGGCCCGACGCGACCACCGCGATCGGACGACCCGACGCGCCGTCGGTGACCGCCTGGAGCACGCCGGCATGGGCGTGCCCGTCGATGCCGCGGGCCAGGCCCGACACCACGTGCACACCGGCACGGGCGAGACCGTCGCCGAGCGTGCGCGCGATGTGGCGACCCGCAGCGGTGGCGTTGCGCGTGCCCACGAGCGCCACCCGACGCCCGTCGAGCGCGGCCTGATCGCCACGGGCGAACAGCACCGGAGGCGGTTGGGGATCGTGCTGCAGCAGTTCGGGATAGCCGTCTCGTCCGAGCACGAGCACCCGGAGGTCGAGCTCACGACACCGCTCCCACACCGCGGCCGGATCGCGTCGTCCGGCGCTGCGCCGCCACGACGCGCGCACGTCGTCGCGTTCGAGCACCCTGGCGACGAGCCCGTCGGTCGGCGGGAGGTCGCCGGCCGCGACGTGGAACGCCTCGGCGGGAGGATGGTGGCGGAGCAGCGCCGCCAGGCGGTGCACGGTCATGAGATCGAAGCCGGCGAGCGAGGCGGCGAAGGCCTCCTGCGGGAGGCCGCCATCGAGATCGGCGGTCATGCCGCGCGCACCCGCGACGAACCGGCGAACGGGACGCGGAGCTGGAGCGCCACGGTGAGGAGATCGACGCCGACGGTCTCCGCCGCACCGGTGAGGTCGCCGATCGTCCGTGCGACGCGCCGGACACGGTGGAGCCCGCGAGCGGTGAGCCGGTTCGCCTCGAACTCGCGACGCACCAGCGACTCGGCGGCGTGGTCGAACGGCGCGTACGCCTCGAGCTCGTCCGCGCTCAGCGCGGCGTTCACCTTGCCGGCGCGAGCGATGGCCAGGTCTCGCGCCGCCAGGACCCGCTCGCGGACCACCGCCGTCGACTCGCCCTGCTCGCGGCCGAGCAGATCGTCGACCCGGGCGGCGCCGACGCTCACGCGGAGGTCGAAGCGGTCGAGGAACGGCCCGCTGATACGTCGGAAGTACTTCATCCGTGCCGTGACATCGCACTCGCACTCCCCCGGCGCCCCGCCGCCGCAGGGGCACGGATTGGACGCCGCCACCATCTGGAAGCGGGCCGGCAGCGTGGCGGTGGACGTCGCCCGCGACACCCGCACCACGCCCTCCTCGATCGGTTGGCGCAGGGCGTCGAGCACGTGGGCCGGGAACTCGCCGAGCTCGTCGAGAAAGAGCACGCCGCCGTGCGGTGGAGTCACGGGTAGGTTCGTCGGATACAGGCGATCTCGCCGCTTTAGGTTCGGCCCGCGCCCTGCCGACTTAGCTACATGCGATGCGCTAGGAAACCTTGATGTAGGGCGCCGCCAGATCGTCGACGTCGTCGTTTGCCATCGCCCGCAGGTAGATGGCGCAATCTCGAGC
>JBILUM010000001.1:0-21282 GCA_044370995.1 Ilumatobacteraceae bacterium
CCGAGCACACCCGAGAACATGTGCAGCATCAGCCCGCACACGACCACCGAGGCGACCACGCGGATCCGCGTCACGAGCATGCCACCACCGTCGGCGTCCGGGCCGTTCGCGCGCCGGTCATCATCTGCCACCGACGGCAGCCGCGGGCGAACGACGGCGCGCCCAGCGAGCGACCGCGTCGGTCGTGTCGGCGCGGTCCATCACGTACGAACCGGTCCCGCCGAACACCGCCGCGTGCACCGTCCGGACGTCGGTGCCACAGGGGGCACCTGTCGGCACGCCGCCGTCCGAACGTTCCCCGATCCGGTCGAGCGTCGGGGCGGCCAACTCGATGCCGAAGCAGGCCCGGGCGAGCTCGGACGCCGGCACCGGTTCGCCGACCAGATTCGCGAGCGGAATCCCCGCTGACACGGCTCGATCGAGATCGCTCGCGAGTCGCGACGCGTCGTAGCACTGCAGCGCCGCATCGAGGGGCAGCCCTGACGGCATCGATCCCCGCTCGAGTTCGAGGAGTTCCGAGGGGCCCTGCAGCCAGGGTCCGAACACCAGCGGAACGCGCAGCACCACCACGCTCGGGTGGTACTCGCGGAGCTTCTGCTCGAACCAGTACCGGTGACGAGCCCACGACTCGCCGCTCACGGCATCGACGTCGGACGTCTCGTCAGCGACGGGGAGCTCGCCGTAGACCGCGACCGTCGACAGCACGACCAGATGCCGGGTTCGCACGTGCGACAGCACCCGGGCGAGTTGGACGAGCTCCCGGTGATCATGTTCCGAGTCGACCTGGCCGTCCCGATCGAGGGGGACACCGGGCACGGCGCAGACGATCATGTCGTACCGATCGTCGAGCAGTGTCGTCAGATCCTGTCGATGCACCTCGACGTCGAAGCGCATCTGGGCGCGGAGACTCGCGGTGAGCGGACTCCGACTCCCGGTGAGCGCGCGTCTGGTGACGAACATGCCGCGCACGGTACCGATTTGGTCTGTCAGCGGGTTTGCCGATGTGTGTCACCGCATCGTCGCGACGGTGAACAGTCGGGGTCGGCCGTTCGCGGGTGACCGTTGCGGACCACCCGATGCAGGCCACTCACCTCGGATAACCTCGGTTCCGTGTGAAACGGGTCCCGTGAGGCCCGTACACGGAGGAGTACGACGTGGCCGCTCAAGGCGCGCGACAGGTGATGTCGTCCGACGACGTCCGGCGGGCGATCACCCGCATCGGTCACGAGATCGTCGAACGCAACCACGGCACCGACGGGGTCGTGCTGGTGGGGTTGCAGCGGGGCGGTGTCTGGATCGCCCAGCAACTGCAGGTCTCGCTCGCCCGCATCGACGGCGTCGGCGAGGTCCCGCTCGGCACCCTCGACGTGAGCTTCTACCGCGACGACGTCGGCATCCGCCCGATCGTCCCCGGCAGCGTCACCGACCTCCCCGGCACCCTCGACGGGGCGAACGTCGTGCTCGTCGACGACGTGCTCTTCACCGGACGCACCGTCCGCGCAGCACTCGACGCACTCGGCGATCACGGTCGCCCCCGCACGGTGCAACTGGCGGTCATCGTCGATCGCGGTCATCGCGAGTTGCCGATCCGTCCCGACTACGTGGGCAAGAACCTGCCCACATCACGGCACGAGACCGTCGTCGTCACCGCCGCAGGGGTCGAGCTCGCATGAAGCACCTGCTCGACATCGGCCACCTCGACGCGGCGCAGATCCACCACCTGCTCGACCTCACCGACCACATGGTGGAGATCAACCAGCGCCCCATGCCGAAGGTGCCGGCTCTGCGCGGCAAGACCGTGGTCAATCTGTTCTTCGAGGACTCCACGCGCACCCGCACCAGCTTCGACACGGCGGCACGACGGCTCAGCGCCGATGTGATGAACTTCGCCGTCTCCTCGAGCAGCGTCAACAAGGGCGAGAGCCTGCGCGACACGATCGAGACGATCACTGCCATGGGCGTCGACGCATTCGTGGTCCGCCACGCCTCGAGCGGTGCCCCACAGCAGATCACCCAGTGGACGACCGCGTCGATCGTCAATGCCGGCGACGGCTGGCACCAGCACCCCACACAGGCGCTGCTCGACTGCTACACGATCCGCACCCGGCTCAACCGCACGACCGGATTCGATGGCCTCCACATCGCGATCGTCGGCGACATCAAGCACAGCCGCGTGGCACGCAGCGACGTGCAGGCGTTCAACGCACTCGGTGCACGCGTCACCCTCGTCGCTCCCCCGACGTTGCTGCCGCCCGACATCTCGGCCTGGCCGGTCGAGGTGAGCCACGACCTCGACGGCCTCATCGGTTCGCTCGACGTCGTCTACCTCCTCCGGATGCAGCGCGAGCGCATGCGCGACGCCCTCGTGCCGTCGCTGCGCGAGTACACGACGCTCTACGGCCTCACGTCGGCACGGGCGGCGCGGCTGCAGGAGCACGCCCTCGTGATGCACCCGGGCCCGATGAACCGCGGCGTGGAGATGGCCGTCGATCCCGCCGAACTCCCCGGCTCCACCGTGCTGCACCAGGTCGCCAACGGCGTCGCGGTGCGCATGGCGGTGCTGTTCGAACTGCTCGGCAGCGGCGGCGAGATGACCGCCGACACCGCTGCCGACTCCCCCGACCCCTCCCAGGCAGGACCTCGATCGTGACCCACCTCCTGATCACCAACGGCACCGTGCTCGACCAGCAGGGCGAGCGGCGCGCCGACGTCGCCGTCGCCGACGGCGTCATCATCGCGGTCGGCACCGCCGCCGACGCATCCGACGCGCTCGCCGCCCGTCAGGCGCTCGACGACGCCGTCGTGCTCGATGCCACCGGCTGCATCGTGTCGCCGGGGTTCGTCGACCTCCACGTCCACCTCCGCGAACCCGGACGCGAAGAGGCAGAGACGATCGAGACCGGCAGCCGAGCAGCCGCGCTCGGTGGCTTCACCGCCGTCGTCGCGATGCCCAACACCGACCCGGCCCACGACTCGCTGCCGACGATCGAGTTCGTCCGTACCCAGGCAGCCCGCGCCGGGCTGTGCGAGGTGGCCCCGGCCGGCTGCATCACGCTCGCCCGCGCCGGCGAGCAGCTCGCGCCGCTCGGCGAGCTCGCCGCAGCGGGCGTGCGCCTGTTCACCGACGACGGCAACGGCGTGCAGGATCCCGCGCTGATGCGACGAGCCCTCGAGTATGCGCGCCCGCTCGGCATCACGCTCGCCCAGCACTGCGAGGTCGCCAGCCTCACCAAGGGCGCCGTCATGCACGAGGGCTCGTGCTGCAGCAACCTCGGTCTGCCCGGCTGGCCGGCGCTCGCCGAGGAGCTGATGGTGCACCGCGACATCGAGTTGGCCCGCCTCACCGGCGCGCCGGTGCACTTCCTGCACCTCTCGACCGCACGCAGCGTCGAACTCGTCCGCGCCGCCAAGGCCGAGGGGCTCCCGGTCACCTCCGAGGCGGCGCCTCATCACTTCACGCTGACCGACGAGATGCTGGTCGGCTTCGACGCCGTCTACAAGGTGAACCCGCCGCTGCGCACCCCCGCCGACATCGCCGCGATCAAGGCCGGTCTCCGCGACGGCACGATCGATGCGATCGCGACCGACCATGCGCCGCACCCGCCGGAGTCGAAGGAGGCGCCGCTCGACCAGGCGCCGCCGGGCATGCTCGGCCTCGAGACCGCGCTGGCGCTGTCGATCACCGAACTCGACATGCCGCTGGCCGACATCGTGGCCGCGCTGAGCTGGAAGCCGGCCCGGATCGCCCATCTCGATGGCCGTCACGGCCGCCCCGTCGCCGTCGGCGAGCCGGCCAACCTCGCTGTGTTCGACCCGGTAGCGGTGTGGACGGTCGTGCCGGCGAAGCTCGCCAGCAAGAGCCGCAACACCCCGTATGCCGGTCGCACACTGCGCGGCAAGGTGCGCCACACCATCTACGGCGGCGTGCCCGTCGTGATCGACAGCGTCGCCCAGCGCTGATCAATTCTGATCAGCGGGACGTTCGCCGGCGGATCAGAGCCTGGTGAGGATCTCCGGCCCGCGGGTCGTCACGAGCACGGTGTGCTCGACGTGGGCCGCCCGCGACCCGTCGGCGGTGACGACGGTCCATCCGTCGTCGAGTTCGGCCACGTCGTCGCGTCCGCCGGCGATGAGCATCGGCTCGAGTGCGAGCACCCCGCCCGCCACCAGCTTCGGCCCCTTGCCGCGGCGGCCACGGTTGGGCACGTCGGGCTCCTCGTGCATCGCCCGGCCGATCCCATGTCCGCAGTAGTCGCGCGGCGAGCCGAACCCTGCGGCGGTCACCACGGCGGCGATCGCGGCGCCGATGTCACCGACATGGGCGCCCGGATGCATCACCGACATGCCGGCCATGAGCGCCTGCTCGGCGACGTGCACGAGGCGCTTGTCCTCGTCGCTCATGGCGCCGACGCCCATCGTGAACGCGGCATCGCCGTGCCACCCGTCGACGATCGCGCCGCAGTCGATCGACACGAGGTCACCCTCGAGCAGTTCGCGGTCGCCCGGGATCCCGTGGATCACCTCGTCGTTCACCGAGGCGCAGATGACCGCCGGGAACCCGTGGTAGCCGAGGAAGTTGCTGGTCGCGCCACGGCGGCCGAGCACGTCGCGTGCGACCCGGTCGAGTTCGCCCGTGGTGACGCCCGGTCGCACCGCCTCGCGGATCGCCTGGTGCATCTCGGCGACGACACGACCCGCCTTGCGCATGGCCGCGAGGTCGTGGTCGCGTCGGGTCGGCAGCTGCCGCACCCGGTCAGCCCTTCCGCGACGCGTCGACGGCTGCGGTGAGCAGGGTGAACACCCCGTCGGGCGTGCCGACACCGTCGACGACGACCAGCCTGCCGAGCTTCTCGTAGTGTTCGATCAGCGGCGACGTCTGCTCCTCGTAGAGGTCGAGACGCCGGTTGATCGCGTCCGGGGTGTCGTCGTCGCGCTGCATCACGTCGCCACCGCACACGTCGCAGATCCACGGCACGTGTTCACGACCGGTCGCGATGTAGTTGGTGCCGCAGTCGCGGCACACACGACGGGACGAGATGCGCTCGAGCACCAGATCGCGCGGGACATCGAGGTCGAGGACCACGTCGATCGGCCGCTCCGCGGTGATCCGGTCGAGCTCGAGGGCCTGGCCGACGGTGCGGGGGAACCCGTCGAGGATGTACCCACGGGTGCGGGCGTCGTCACGGCCCAGCCGGTCGGCGACGATCCCGATCATGATTTCGTCACCGACGAGCCCGCCGGCATCCATGACCTGCTTTGCCATCACACCCAGCTCCGTCCCTTCGCGCACGGCGGAGCGGAGCATGTCACCCGTGGAGATGTGGGGCACCACGAAGTGGCGCGACAAGCGCACGCACTGCGTGCCTTTGCCGGCGCCCTGCCGACCGAGGATGATGAGTCGCGCGCCCGGGATCATGTGGTTCAGCAGCCCCCACCGTGGTGCAGGGCAGCCATCACTTCAGGAATCCCTCGTAGTTGCGCAGCATCAGCTGGGCGTCGATCTGGCGCATCAGTTCGAGTGCCACGCCGACGGCGATGAGCACGGTCGTACCGGCGAAGGGGAAGCTCTGGACATCGCCGGCCCACAACAGCAGGTACGGCAGGATCGCGATGATCGCCACGAAGACCGCGCCCGGCAACGTGATCCGGTTGACGGCCTTGGCGAGGTACCGCTCGGTCTGCGGTCCGGGACGGATACCGGGGATGAAACCACCCTGACGACGCAGCTGGTCGGCCTGGCGGATCGGGTCGAACGCAATGGAGTTGTAGAAGTAGGCGAAGGCCACGATCAGCAGCGAGAAGATCGTGATGTAGACGATGTTCTGGCTGTTCACGATGTAGGTGTCGACGAAGTCGACGATCGAGCCACGCCAGCCCTCACCGCTGCCGAGCATGTTCGACATCAGCACCGGCAGCAGCAGCACCGAACTCGCGAAGATGATCGGCACGATGCCGCTCTGGTTCACCTTCAGCGGGATGTAGGTGTTCTGGCCGCCGTACATGCGCCGGCCCACCACTCGCTTGGCGAACTGCACCGGAATGCGTCGCTGGGCGAGTTCGACCCGGACGACGGCGATCACGATGCCCACGCTGAGCAGGCACAAGATCGCGAACACGAACCACTTCTTGCTCTGCAGGATCGAGTAGTAGCTGTACGGCAGATCGCTCACGACCGACGCCATGATGATCATGCTCATCCCGTTGCCGATGCCGCGCTGGCTGATCAGCTCACCCAACCACATGATCATGGCGGTGCCGGCCACGAGGGTGAGGATGACGAGGAATCCCCGGGGCCACATGCCGTCGGGAAGCAACCGCACGTTGGGCACCGACTGGGCCGCGCCGAAGAAGGCGCTGCCGCGACCCTGGCCGAAGATGAAGGTGAGGCCGGTGGCCTGGAGCAGCGCGATCGCCATCGCGAGGTAGCGCGTGTACTGCGTGATCTTTCGTTGGCCGACGGCACCCTGCTGCTGCAACTGCTCGAGCTTGGGGATCACGACGCCGAGCACCTGCATGATGATGCTGGCGGTGATGTACGGCATGATGCCGAGCGCGAAGATCGAGAAGCTGCCGAACGCGCCACCCGAGAACAGGTTCAGGAATCCGAGCGCGCCCTGCGAGCGGACACCTTCCTCGAACTGCTTCACCGCATCGGAGTCGATGCCCGGCACGCGGATGGCCACACCCAATCGGTAGATCGCGATGATCCCGAACGTGAACAGGATCTTGTTGCGCAGATCGGGGACCTTGAAGATGTTCTTGATGTTCGAGAACACAAGGCTCCTTGGGGAAGCGTTCGAGGCGATGGGGGCCGAGGGGCGGGAACGAGGGGTGATGTTAGGACCTGCACACTCCGGGGGAGCGCCAGGTCCGACACATCGGACTGACCGGACGGGTCAGCGGTTGGTGAACTGGTTCCCCTTGACCGGCGGTCGGCCGGACTTGAAGGGAAGCGGGATGATGGTGACCGACCCGCCCGCCGCCTCGATGGCGGCCTGGGCAGCCTTCGACACCGCGTGAGCGGTGACGTCGACCTTGGCGGTGATCTCGCCGCGGGCGAGCACCTTCACGAAGGTGCCCTTGCGGACGAGGCCGCTCGCGACGAGCACCTCGGGACCGACGGCCGACTCGCCGAGGGCGGCGATTTGGTCGAGGTTCACGGGCGAGTACTCGACGCGGAAGGGGTTGTTGAAACCCTTCAGCTTGGGAACACGCTGCTTGAGCGGCATCTGGCCGCCTTCGAAACCACGTGCGACCTTGCCGCGACCACGCGAGTGCTGACCCTTGGTACCGGCGCCGGCGGTCTTGCCGCCCTTGCCGCCGATGCCGCGACCGACGCGCTTCTTGGCCTTGTTGGAGCCCGGTGCGGGTGAGAGTTCGTCGACGCGCATCAGTTGTTCTCCTGAACTTCGATCAGGTGCGGCACGCGAGCGAGCATGCCGCGGATCTCGGGACGGTCGGGCAGGGTGTTGACGTTGCCGATCCTGCCGAGGCCGAGCGCGCGGAGCGTGCCGACGGCCTTGGGCTTGTTGGCGATCGCCGAACGGACCTGCTTGACCGTGAGGGTCTTCTCACCCTCGTAGGTGTTGGGCTTGCGACCGGGCATCAGTGGGTCTCCCCTGCGGCGCGCGCCTTCTGGCGCTCGTTGTACGAGTTGAGCACGCCCTTGGGCACGAAGTCCTCGGCGGCAAGGCCACGGCGGGCCGCGACGACGTCGGGGCGCTGCAGCGACTTGAGGCCGTTGATCGTGGCACGGGCGACGTTGATGGCGTTCGACGAGCCGAGCGACTTGCACAGCACGTCGTGGACGCCGGCCTCTTCGAGGATGATGCGGGCGGCGCCACCGGCGATCACACCGGTACCGGCGGCAGCGGGCTTCATCAGCACACGACCGGCGGAGTTGATGCCGATGATCGGGTGGGTGATGGTGCTGCCGGCCAGCGGCACGTCGAACAGGTTGCGCTTGGCCTCTTCGGTGCCCTTCTGAATCGCCAGCGGCACTTCCTTGGCCTTGCCGTACCCGAGGCCGACGCGACCGTTGCCGTCACCCACCACGACGAGCGCGGTGAAGCTGAAGCGACGGCCACCCTTGACGACCTTGGCGACGCGGTTGATGGTGATGACGCGCGATTCGCGGAGACCGTTCGGGTCCGGCGTGGGCTCGTTGCCACCGCGGTTGTCGCGGTTGCCGTAGTTGCTGGGACCGGCCATCAGAACTCCAAACCTGCTTCACGAGCTGCGGTGGCGACCGCAGCGATCCGACCGTGGTAGGCGAAGCCACCGCGGTCGAACACGACCTTGTCGACGCCGGCGGCCTTGGCCCGCTCGGCGACCAGTTGACCCAAGCGGGTGGCGGCCTCGACGTTCGAGCCGCGACCGGCCGCGCGCTGCGTTGCCTCGTTGCTCGACGCCGATGCGATGGTCACGCCGAGATCGTCGTCGATGACCTGCAACACCAGGTGCTTGTTGGAACGGTAGACCGCGAGGCGGGGACGCTGCGCGGTGCCGTGGATCTTCTTGCGCACGCGGCGATGGCGGATGAGCCGGCCTTCGCGGCGCTTCTGAGCGACCTTCGTCATGGCGTCCTCACTTCTTTCCGGTCTTGCCGGCCTTGCGCAAGACCTTCTCGCCGAGGTAGCGAACGCCCTTGCCCTTGTAGGGCTCGGGCTTGCGGATGGAACGGATGTTGGCGGCCACCTGGCCGACGACTTCCTTGTCGATGCCCTTCACGATGATGCGGGTCTGCGACGGGGTCTCGAACGTGATGCCCTCGGGGGCGTTCACGACGACCGGATGGCTGAACCCGAGCGCGAGACGCAACGTGGTGGGGGCCTGGGCCTCGGCGCGGTAGCCGACGCCGATGATCTCGAGTTCCTTGGTGAAGCCATCGGTGACACCGACGACCATGTTGCTCACCAGGGTGCGCGTGAGGCCGTGGAGCGAGCGGTTCTCGCGGGCGTCGTCAGGACGCTCCACGATGAGCTGGCCCTCGTCGTGACGGACGGTGATCGCGCCGGGAACGGTGCGGCTGAGGGTGCCCTTCGGGCCCTTCACGGTGACGTCGGGGCCAGCGATGCTGACGTCGACGCCGCCGGGAACGGCGATGGGGGCCTTACCGATGCGGGACATAGGAGGTCTCCTCGATCACCAGACGTAGCAGAGGACTTCGCCGCCCACGTTGCGCTTGCGCGCATCGCGGTCGGTCATGAGCCCGTTGCTGGTGGACAGGACGGCAACACCCAGACCGCCGAGCACGCGAGGAATCGCGTTGCCCTTGCGGTAGACCCGCAGGCCCGGGGTGGAGATGCGACGGAGACCCGAGATCGTGCGGTGACGATCGGCCGAGTACTTCATCTGGATGGTGAGCACGTCGCCAGGGCCCGAGGTGGACGGCGCCACGGCGAAACCGCCGATGTAGCCCTCCTTCTCGAGGATCTTCGCGAGTGCGACCTTCTGCTTGCTGCAGGGCATGCGGACCTCGTCGTGCATCGCCGTGTTGGCGTTGCGAATACGGGTGAGCATGTCGGCGATGGGATCAGTGAGCATGATTCCTCCTCACCAGCTGGCCTTGGTCAGACCCGGGATCTCGCCTGCGTGAGCCATCTCACGGAGGCAGATCCGGCACAGGCCGAACTGGCGGTAGACGGAACGGGCGCGACCACAACGGCGGCAACGGGTGTAGCCGCGCACCTTGTACTTGGGCTTGGCGTTCGCCTTGTTGATCTGGGACTTCTTTGCCATCTCGATGCCCTTCCCTTACTTCTTCTTCTTCGCGGGCTTGGCGGCACCCTTGCCACCACGCACCGGGCCACGACGCTTGATCTTCTTCGGAGCGGCATCCGCATCGGTGCCGCGCTTGAACGGGAAGCCGAACGCATCGAGGAGGGCCTTGCCCTGCTCGTTGGTGGCTGCCGTCGTCACGATGGTGATGTCCATGCCGCGAGGACTGTCGATCTTGTCGTAGTCGATCTCGGGGAACACCGTCTGCTCGTTCAGACCGAAGGTGTAGTTGCCACGCCCGTCCCAGCTGTGTGCCGGCAGGCCGCGGAAGTCACGGATACGGGGGATGGCCACGGCGATCAGGCGGTCGAGGAACTCCCACATGCGGTCGCCGCGGAGCGTGACCTTGCAGCCGATGGACTGACCCTCGCGCAGCTTGAAGCTGGCGACGGAGGTCCGGGCCTTGGTGACGATCGGCTTCTGACCCGAGATCTGGGTGAGGTCGCGAACGGCGCCCTCCAGCAGCGATGGCTGCTGGGTCGCCTTGCCGACACCCATGTTGATCACGATCTTCTCGAGCTTCGGCACCTGCATCACGTTGGCCAGACCGAGCTGCGTGAGCAGCGCGCCCTTGACCTCGTCGTTGTACTTCTGCTTCAGCCGCGGTACTGCTTGAGCGGTCTTCGTTTCAGTGCTCACCCGATCACCTCTCCGGTGCGCTTGGCGACTCGAACCTTCTTGCCGTCCGCTCCGGTCCGGTAGCCGACGCGGGTCGGCTTGCCCTTGTGGACGAGCATCACGTTGCTCGCGTCGACCGGCATGTCGCGGTCGATGATGCCGCCCTGCTGGGTGGCGCTGCGAGCCTTCTGGTGCTTCTTGGCGGTGTTGACGCCGGTGACGATCACCTGGTTGTCGGTGGGGAAGACCTGGGCGACTTCGCCCTCCTTGCCCTTGTCCTTGCCGGCGATGACCACCACGGTGTCACCCTTCTTCAGCTTCATCTTGTTGCCGGCCATTGTCAGAGCACCTCCGGAGCCAGGGAGACGATGCGCATGAACTTCTTGTCACGCAGCTCACGACCGACGGGGCCGAAGATGCGCGTGCCACGCGGGGTGAGGTCGTCTTTGATGATGACGGCCGCGTTCTCGTCGAAACGGATGTAGCTGCCGTCGGGACGGCGCTTCTCCTTCTTCACACGGACGACGACGCACTTGACGACGTCGCCCTTCTTCACCGCAGCGCCGGGGATCGCGTCCTTCACGGCGGCGACGAAGATGTCGCCGATCGACGCATAGCGACGACGGGTGCCGCCCAGCACCTTGATGCAGAGCACTTCCTTGGCGCCGCTGTTGTCGGCGACGCGGAGACGGGATTCCTGCTGGATCACTTGGCACGCTCCAGGACTTCGATGACGCGCCAGCGCTTGGACTTGCTGAGCGGGCGGGTCTCCATCACGCGGACCTTGTCGCCGATGTTGACGTCGTTGGTCTCGTCGTGGGCGTACAGCTTCTTCGTGCGGAGCATGAACTTGCCGTACTTCGGGTGGCGGACGCGCTCGACGACGGCGACGACCGCGGTCTTCTCCATCTTGTTGGAGACGACCACGCCCTCGCGGGTCTTGCGAGCGTTGCGGGCCTCGCCCTGCTCAGTGGTGGTTTCTTCGGCCATGGGTCACTTCCCGCTCTCGGCGGCAGCGATCTCGCGCTGACGGATGTAGGTGTTGATGCGGGCGATCTGGCGCCGCACCGTGCGGATCTCGGCGTTGTTGTCGAGCTGACCGGTCGCGTTGCGGAAGCGCAGGTTGAGCGCCTCCTGCTTCGTCGCGCGGAGTTCGTCGACCAGTGCCGACAGGGAGAGCTCGGAGAGCTCTGCGTTCGAGCGGGCCATCAGTAGATCTCCTCGCGGGTGATGATGCGAGCCTTGATCGGGAGCTTCTGGATCGCCTTGTTCATGGCGGCCTTGGCCGTCTCCTCGTTCGGGAACGAGAGCTCGAACAGGACCCGTCCCGGCTTCACGACGGCCACCCAGAACTCCGGGTTGCCCTTGCCGGAACCCATGCGGGTCTCGGCCGGCTTCTTCGTGACGGGCTTGTCGGGGAAGACGTTGATCCACACCTTGCCACCGCGCTTGATGGCGCGGGTCATGGCGATACGTGCGGCCTCGATCTGGCGGGCGGTCAGCCAGCCCGGCTCGAGCGCCTGGATCCCGTACTCACCGAAGGCGAGGTTGGCCCCACCCTTGGTGAGACCGGTCGTGCGGCCCCGGTGGTGCTTGCGGTGTGCGACTTTGCGCGGCATCAACATGGTCAGTCCTCCCCACGGAAGTGAGGTGCTTCGTGCCCTTCGTGGGTACGACGAGCGATGTCTTCTTCTTCGTCCAGCAGCTTCTCGAGCTCGGGATCGGCTTCCTTGATGAGCGGCGTGGCCTCGGGCTCGATCTCGTCGAGCTTGCGGGGGCCGGCCGAGCTGACCACGCGGCGCGGGGCCGCGGTGCCGGAGGTCTCGCCGACGGCCATGGCCGCCTCGCGAGCGATCTTGTCGTCGGTCTGGGCCTTGTACGGGACGATGTCACCCTTGTAGATCCAGACCTTGACACCGACGCGGCCGCTCGAGGTGCGAGCCTCACGCATGCCGTAGTCGATGTCGGCGCGCAGCGTGTGCAGCGGCACCCGACCCTCGCGGTACCACTCGGTGCGGCTCATCTCGGCGCCGCCGAGACGACCCGAGCACTGCACGCGGATGCCGAGGGCACCGGCGCGCTGGGCGTTCTGCACGGCACGCTTCATCGCCCGACGGAAGGCGATGCGGTTGACCAGCTGGTCGGCCACGCCCTGGGCGATGAGGGCGGCGTCGAGCTCGGGGCTCTTGATCTCGACGATGTTCAGCTGCACCTTGGGGTTGCCGGTGATCTGGGTGAGCAGGGCGCGGAGCTCGTCGGCCTGGGCGCCACGACGACCGATCACGATGCCCGGACGGGCCGTGTGGATGTCGATGCGGACCTTGTCGCGGGTGCGCTCGATCTCGATGCGGCTCACCGCAGCGGTCTCGAGCTTGTTCATGAGCGCCCGACGGATCTTCCAGTCCTCGGTCAGGTACTCCTTGTAGTCACGGTCGGAGAACCAACGGCTCTTCCACTCCGTGGTCACGCCCAGGCGGAAGCCGTAGGGGTTGATCTTCTGTCCCATGTGTCAGCTCTCCTCGCCGTCGGCGTGTGCGTCGGCGGTTTCGTCGGTGTCGTCGGTGTCGGCGTCATCGTCGGACTTCTGGCTGCCCGGGGCGCTGAAGCCGGCGGCCTCGGCGCTCTCGGCGCTGTCGAAGTACACCTCGGCGACGGTCTGGTTGTAGTAGCGGCCGCCGGGCACGTGGTAGAGCATCGAGTCGGCGTTGCCCTTGACGTCGAAACCCTCGGGGGCGGCGCCGTCGGCGAGCGGGGCGGCGGATCCGGCCCACTGCGGTGCAGCGGCCTCGTCGGCAGCGTCGGCAGCGTCGGCCTCGTCGGCTGCAGCAGCAGTGTCGCCCGACTTGAGGCCGGCGGCCCGCTGACGGCTGCGCTCGACGCGGTCGCGGCGGCTGGCCACCGAACCTCCGGCGGCGGCACGACGGCGACCTGCGGCCGTACGACGGGCGTCGCGGGCCTGCACGACCTCGAGGCGGTCGTCGTCGAGACGGGCCACCACGACGGTGATGTGCGCGGTGCGCTTCTTGATGCGACCGGCGCGGCCACGAGCACGCGGGGTGAACCGCTTGAGCGTCGGGCCCTCGTCGGCGTAGCAGGCGAGGACGAACAGTTCGTCGGCGTCCTGCTCATCGTTGTGGACGGCGTTGGCGACGGCCGAGGCCAGCACCTTGCGCACCACGACGGCGGCCTCGCGGTCGGTGAACTGCAGCACCTCGTCGGCCTGCTTCACGGGCAGGCCGCGAACCAGGTCGAGCACGACCCGCACCTTCGACGCCGACATGCGGACGTACTTGGCGCTGGCCTTCGTGCCCGCACGCTCGCCGGCGACGAAGGACTTCTCGTTGAGCTTGGGACCAGTCATCAGCGGCGACCCTTCGCGTTCTTCTCCTGGCCGGCGTGGTACTTGAAGGTACGAGTGGGGCTGAACTCACCCAGCTTGTGACCGACCATGCTCTCGGTGACGTACACCGGCACGTGCTTGCGGCCGTCGTGGACGGCGATGGTGTGCCCGACCATGTCGGGGATGATGGTGCTGCGACGGCTCCAGGTCTTGATGACCTTGCGCTCGCCGGCCGCGTTCTGCGCGTCCACCTTCTTCAAGAGGTGGTCGTCGACGAAGGGGCCCTTCTTCAGACTGCGTGACATGGGTGATTACCTCCGACCCTTGCTCGTACGACGGCGGCGGACGATGAGCTGCTGCGACGCCTTCTTCTTGTTGCGGGTACGACCCTCGGGCTTGCCCCAGGGCGACACCGGCGGACGACCACCGGACGTACGGCCCTCGCCACCACCCAGCGGGTGGTCGACGGGGTTCATGGCCACACCACGGGTCTGCGGGCGACGGCCCTTCCAGCGGTTGCGGCCGGCCTTGCCGATCGTGATGAGCTCGTGCTCGCTGTTGCCGACCTCACCGACGGTGGCACGGCAGTCGATCATGACGCGACGCATCTCGGTGCTGGGCATGCGCAGGGTGGCGAACTCGCCTTCCTTCGCGACCAGCTGGACGGCCATGCCGGCCGACCGGGCGATCTTGCCGCCCTGACCGGGACGGAGCTCGACGTTGTGCACCGTGGTACCGACCGGGATGAACCGGAGCGGCATCGCGTTGCCGGGCTTGATGTCCGAGCCCTGGCCGCTGCGCACGTGGGCGCCGACCTCGAGGCCCTTGGGGGCCAGGATGTAGGCCTTCTCGCCGTCTGCATAGTGCAGGAGGGCGATGCGACAGGTGCGGTTCGGGTCGTACTCGATGGCGGCGACCTTGGCGGTCACGCCGTCCTTCACGCGCTTGAAGTCGATGATGCGGTACTGGCGCTTGTGGCCGCCACCGCGGTGGCGGGCGGTCTTGCGACCGTAGACGTTGCGCCCACCGGACTTCTTGGTGGGGGCGAGGAGGGACTTCTCCGGCGTCGTCTTCGTGATCTCCGAGAAGTCGGAGGTCGTCTGGAACCGACGGCCGGGAGACGTGGGCTTGCGGGTGCGAATGGCCATGGCTCGTTGCTCAGTTCTCGAACAGCGGGATCTCGTTGCCCGCTGCCAGGGTGACGATGGCGCGCTTGGTGTCGGGCTTGGAGCCCTGCTTGTTCGCGCGGCGTGCTCGGGTCTTCTTGCCCTTGCGGTTCAGGGTGTTCACCTTGACGACCTTGACGCCCCAGATCGCCTCGACGGCGTCGTGGATCTCGGGCTTGCTGGCGTCGGTGTGGACCTTGAAGGTGTAGACGCCCTGCTCGATGAGGCCGTAGCTCTTCTCCGAGACGATGGGGGCGATGATGATGTCGCGGGGGTCTTTCATGACTTGTCCTCATCGGCGCTGTCGCGCTGGCTGGGGGGCAACTGGAAACCAGCGGCCTCGGCGGCCTCGGCCGTGGCGAACCAGAACTCGGCGACGGTCTGGTTGTAGAAGCGGCTGCCGGGCACGTGGTACAGGCCCGAGTCACGGTTGCCCTTGATCTCGTGGCCGGCCGGGGCGGCACCATCGGCGGTGGCGGCGACGGCACCGGCAGGCAGGTCGGCTGCCGCCGACGTGGCGGCGGCGCCCGCAGACGAGCGGACGGCCGAGGCGGTCACGATGCGGGTTGCCTTCGGAGCCGCGTCGGGCAGCGTCGCCTTGCTGAACACGATGTACTCGTTGCAGAGGATGTCGTAGGCGTTCAGTTCGGCACGCTCGATCAGCTGCACCTCACGCAGGTTGAGGAAGCTCTTGATCGTGTTGGTGTCGTCACGGTCCACGACCACCAACGCCTTGCCCTCGATGCCGAGCGACGCCAGGGCGGCCTTGGCGGCCTTGGTCTTCGGGGCGTCGAAGCCCCACTCGTCGACGACGACGACCTTGCCCTCGGCGGCGCGGTCGCTGAGGGCCGAGCGCAGTGCGAGGTTGATCATCTTCTTGGGGGTGCGCTGGTCGTACTTGCGCGGCTTCGGGCCGAGGGCGACGCCACCACCGCTGAAGTGCGGTGCGCGGGTCGAGCCCTGACGGGCGTTGCCCGTGCCCTTCTGCTTGAACGGCTTCTTGCCGCCACCCGACACCTCGGCGCGGGTCTTGGTGCTCTGCGTCCCCGCCCGGCGGGCGGCGAGCTGGGCGGTGACCACCTGGTGCAGGACCGGCACGTTCGGCTGGATGCCGAACACGTCGTCGGCGACCTGCACGTCACCGGCGCTCTTGCCCGAGACGGTCTTCACTGCGATGGACGGCATCAGTTGGCCCCCTTCTTCCCACTGGAGGACTTCCCACTGGAGGACTTCCCACCGGAGGACTTTGCGCCCTTGACGGCGTTGCGGACGATGACGACACCACCGTTGGGGCCCGGCACCGAACCCTTCACCAGCAGCAGATGGCGCTCGGTGTCGGCTTCGACCACTTCGAGGTTCAGCGTGGTGACCTGTTCGTGGCCCATGTGGCCGGCCATCCGCAGTCCTTTGAACACGCGGCCGGCGAAGCTGGCCTGGCCGATCGAGCCAGGAGCCCGGTGGTGCTTGTGGTTACCGTGGCTGGCGCCCTGGCCCTTGAAGTTGTGACGCTTCATGCCACCGGCGAAGCCCTTGCCGCGGCTCACTGCCGTCACGTCGACCTTTTCGCCCTGGGCGAGTTGATCGACGGTGATCTCCTGGCCGACCTCGAAACCGTCCACCGAGTCGAGACGTAGTTCCACCAGACGACGACCGGGCTGCACGCCGGCCTTCGCGAAGTGCCCGGCTTCGGGCTTGGTGAGCTTCTTCGCGTCCTTCTGGCCGTAGGTGACCTGGAGGGCGGTGTAGCCGTCGCGCTCGGTGGTCTTCACCTGCACGATGCGTGCAGGCTCGACGCGGAGCACGGTGACGGGCACGACTTTGTCGTTCACCCACACCTGGCTCATGGCGACTTTCTCGCCAACGATCGCTTTCAGTGCCATGTCGGCAGCCTTTTCCTTCGGACCCGGCGGGTGCCGGGCAGTGTCTTCAATCCGTCTGAGCTGGTACTTCGCGAGCCGGGCGACTGCGGTTGGCAGCCGATTGCCTCGCACGAGTGGCACGGCGCCTGATGAAACGGGCGCCGTTCACGCAAATGCTCCGCAGGTCGGACTGACCGGCGGAGCACCGAGTTGAGTTGTTGCCGTGTGGTCCCCCTCGTGCTGCACGAGGCAGATCAAGGGGCGCACCCGGACGCAAATTGACTTCGCAACGCTACCGGCCAGCCTCGCCCGCTGCCAACCCGCGTCCCCACAGTTCGTCGCGACAGTTCGCGATGGGCCGTTCGTCCCCACCTGGGCCCTGCCGACCGCGCGTCCCCGCCCCTGCGGGCGCCCGTCGCTAGCCTCGGCCGGGCATGAGGATCGCCTATCTCTCCACCGACTACCCGGCGGTGTCGCACACCTTCATCCAGCGCGAGATCCACGCGTTGGAGGCCCGCGGGATCGAGGTCGTGCCGATCACGCTCAACCGTGCGCCCGAGGGACAGCTGCTGACCGAGCTCGACCGCAGCGACGCCGCCCGCACCTTCGTCGTGAAGTCGGCGTCGGTCGGGGTCGCCGTCACCCTCACGATCACCATGCTGCGCCACCCACTCGCCACGCTGCGTGGTATCCGGCGGGCGTTCGGTGGCACGCATGGCGACCTCACCCGGATCCGCAAGCAGCTCCTGCAGTTCCTCGAAGCCCTCCTCGTCTGGCGGCACTGCCGAGCCGAGCGCTGCGACGGGCTCCACGCCCACTTCGGGCAGGTGCCCGCCACCGTCGCCTGGTTCACGGCCGCGTTCGCCAACGACGTCCGCCGGTCGGGCCGCTTCACCTGGAGCGTCACCATCCACGGATGGCACGAGTTCGTCACCGAGGACACGTCGCGGCTCGCCGACAAGCTCGACGCCGCCGACGGCGTGGTCTGCATCAGCTCGTTCACCCGGTCGCAGCTCATGCGCATCGGGCCGGCGTCGGCCTGGCCGAAGATCGACATCGTCCGCTGCGGCCTCGACCTCGACGACTTCGCGTTCCGCGGCCGACGTCCCCCGTCCACCGCGCCCACGGTGGTCATCACCGCCCGCCTCTCCCCCGAGAAGGGCCACCTGGTCCTCATCCAGGCCGTCGGCCGGCTGCGCGCCGCCGGCACCGACGTCCGCGTCCGCTGCATCGGCTCGGGACCGTTCGAGGCCGATCTCCGCGAGGCGGCGGCTGCCGCCGGGGTGACCGACCTGGTCGAGTTCGTCGGCGCACTCGCGCCGTCGGCGGTGGCTGCTGCGCTGCGCGACGCCGACGTGTTCTGCCTGCCCTCGTTCGCCGAGGGCCTGCCCGTGTCGATCATGGAGGCGATGGCGGTGGGGGTCCCCGTGGTCACCACCTACATCAGCGGCATCCCTGAGCTGGTCGTGAACGACCGCACCGGTTGGGTCGTGCCGGCGGGCGACGCCGACGCCCTCGCGGCGGCCGTCGCGGCCGCCCTCACCTCGCCCGACCGCGACCTGATCGTCCGCCAGGCGCGCGAGGCGGTCGCCGCGGCCCACGACATCCGTCGGAACGTGGTCGAACTCGAAGCCGCCCTGCGGCGAGCGCACGCCGGGGCATAGGCGACCCGACGCTGCTGCGAACGGTCAGGCCGCTCGCGCGTCGGACGCGAACTCGTCGATCCAGCGACGCGCGTACGACGAGATCTCGACCGGCACCTGGGTGACCATCCGCCGGCGGGCCTGACGTGCGGCCAGATCGGGGCTGACGAAGATGAGCAACGCCTTCGCGACCAGGCGCGGGCTGCGACGCTTCCAGGCCGCGCGCAGCGACCGCTTCGCCGCCGGCAGACGGCGCTTGGCCGCCAGATCGCCCATCACCAGGTAGCGGTCGAGGGCCGCCCAGTCGACGTCGATGTCGAGCCTGCGGTAGTCGTCGGCGAACTTGCGGCGCAGCACCTTCGCCGCGTCGTGGAGCCGCTGGGTGTCGGCGCTGACGGACCCCTGGCTGACACTCCGGAACGCGAGCATCGGTTCGCTCACCATCACCGGCTCGCACTCGCGGGCCAGCCTGATCACGAGATCCCAGTCCTCGACGCCGACGCAGTCGCCGTCGAAACCGCCGATGCGGCGCAGCAGGTCGGTGTCGGCGGTGACCGCGAGCCCGCTGGCGGGCACGATGTTCTCCTGCAACAGGGCAGGCAACATCGGCACCGGGGTTCTCGCCGAACGGCAGCCGATCACCTCGAGGTCGTCGTCGATCGAGACCGCCGCCCCGAAGCCCCAGCCCGAACCGTCGGCCAGCAGGCGGTCGATCACCGTGCGGTAGAAGTCGGGGCCCACGAGGTCGTCGTCGTCGACGAAGGAGGTCCACCGTCCGCGCGCGAGCCCGAGTCCGGTGTTGCGGGCCGTCGACGGGCCGACCGAGGTGTCGTTGCGGTGCAGGTGCACGCGATCGCTCGACGCCGCAAAGGCGGCGAGCGCCGACGCAGCGTCCGACGACGAACCGTCGTCGACGATGACGACCTCGAGGTCGACACCACGGGTGCGCAGCAGGCTGCGGCACATCCGGAGCGCCAGATCGGGTCGGTTCTTGGTGGCCATCACCACGGTGAGCTCGAGCTCGCTCATGGCGACCACCCGACGTCGGGTCGGCGATGCGGCTCTCGGAGGTGGCGACGGCTCATCGGTGCTTCAGCCTCACACCCACCAGGCCCGAGGCCATGCCCACGATGTGCAGCAGCTCGGCCAGGCGCTTGCGCCACCGGAAGTGCTTGGGCCGCACGATCGCCGCCAGCGTGGTGACGATCAGCGTCAGGAACCGCTTGCCGCAGCGCAACAGCAGTCGCGACCGCGAGCTCCAGCCCGCCTGCACGTTCACGAGCACGTTGTTGTTCCCGTACCAGAGGGCCCGGTACAGCATGTAGCGCAGGTTGAGCCGTTCGGCGGCCAACTGCTCGTCGACCAGACCCGACGAACTCCAGCGCATCACCGCGCCGGCACCGGCCGCGTTGTCGAGGAACAACATGTCCTCGCCACCGGTCTGGCCCAGGTGACGTTGGAACCGCACGTCCGGGTGCTCCAGGAACCACGACGACCGCAACAACACGTTGGCCATGCACCCGTGGTCGGGGATGTCGCCGTCGACGTAGGGGTTGAAGTCCTCGATGAAGTGGTCCTCCTTCAACCACGACGGCGCCGACGGGGGCGCGACGTAGCGGACGCCCGACGTGACGATGTCGGCGTCGTGAGCGTGCTGGACGTCGAAGAGCCGGTCGAGCCAGTCGAGGTGCGGTGCGCAGTCGTCGTCGAGGAAGGCGACCCAGTCGGAACCGGCCAGCGCGGCCTCGAGCGCGGTGTTGCGCGCCTGGGCGATGTTCTGCGATCCGAGTCCGATGTACTCGATCGGCAGCGACGTGTCGGCCTGCAGCGACTGCACCACCGGGCTGCCCTCACGATCGGGGCTGTCGTCGACGACGACGACGCCGAGCGTGGTGGTCTGGGCCTTGTCATGGAGATCGACGACGGCGCGCAGCAGCCGCTCGAGCAGGTCGGGGCGACGATAGGTGCAGATCGCGATCTTGACGCGCTGGTCCTTCCAGTCGACGGGTGCCGGCGACGGCGACGACGAGGAAACGTCGCTCATGACATGGTCTCCAAGGGGGTCGGGGGGGCGAGGGATTCGGCATCGACGGTACGGTCGTGTCGACGCTGGAGGATGACGAGCGCAGTCCATGCGGTGACGACGTTGAGGACCTCGCCGATCATCGTGGCGATGACGGCACCCTTCCAGCCCCAGATGGGGATCATCACGATGTACAGGACCACGCTGATCGCGGCGACGGCGACGATCACGAGCGTGCGCACACCCATGCGGCCGAGGCCGAGCAGGCCGTTCACCGGGGTGGCGCCGATGGCGCGGAGGAACACGATCGGTGAGAGCCACCGCATCATCTCGACCGAGTCCTCGAACGCGTCGCCCACGAGCAGTGGCAGCAGCGGGGCGGCGAAGAACGCGGCGATCGAGAAGATCAGGCCGTACACGCCGAGGATCGCGGCGAACCTGGCCGAGAGTCGGAGGTGGTGCCCCTTCTCGTTCTCGACCTGCTCGAGGATCTTGGTGTGCGATGCCGACATGAATGCGCCGATCGGGACGAGCCCCATCATCACCACCCGGTAGGCCGCCGAATAGAGGCCGGTGTCGGTGGTGAGGCCGTTCGCCGTCATCACGGTCTTCTCGCCGTCGTTCTGGAACGAGTACGCGGAGATGCCGACCGAGTAGGTGCCGTTCGTCTTGAGCATCGGGATCTGGAACCGCCCGGGGAGGAACCGGAAGCCGAACTTCTTGCCGACCTGGTGCAGCGCTGCGATCGACACCAACAGCAGCACCGACACGTTCACGATGACGTAGACCATCACCGTCAGGTGCCCGACGGCGAACAGGGTGACGACCACCACCGTGCGTGCGATCGTCGTGG
>JBILUM010000136.1:0-6439 GCA_044370995.1 Ilumatobacteraceae bacterium
GCCGTCCTCGCCGGGTCGTCCGTGCCGGATCAGCACCTCGGACATGCCGATGCCGTAGAGGTAGTGCTGCCGCATCATCTTCGACACCGACGGTCGGATGCGGTAGTCGAGGATCGCCGAGGGTTCGAAGCCGATCGGGACATCCTTGCGGAGGAGCTGCCACGACAGTGCGATGTCCTCGCACCGGGTGAGGGTCTCGTCGAAGCCGCCGACCATCTCGAACACGGCCCGCTTGACGGCGAGGTTGCCCGACAGCAGGTACGGCACGCCGAGGAAGGTCGGCAACGCATCACGCGGGGGCGGCGGCAGCCACTTCGGCACGTCGCCCTCGTCGGAGAAGTCGACGCACAGGCCGCTGACGGCGTCGAACCTCGCGGTCGGACCTTCGAGCGCGGCGGTGATGTTGGCCAGCCATCCCGGGCGCACGACATCGTCGGCGTCGCAGAACGCGAGCAGGTCGCCGAGGGCCGCGCGAGCGCCGGCGTTGCGCGCGTGTGCCGCGCCGCGCACCTGACTCGAGTCGATGGAGCGGACCCGGGGATCGGCGAGCTCGGCCAGGCATGCGTCGAGCGCACGCCGCGCGGCGGGATCCGCCGTGTTGAGCGACACGATCACCTCGAAAGGTGCGGTGCCCTGCTGGGCGAGCACGGCGCGCAACTGGGTGGTCAGGTCGCCGTCGACCGACCCCGTGGGGATCACGACGGAGATGGCCGGTACGGAGCTCATCTCGCGTTCCGGCGTCACGTGGAGAAGGGGTTGCGGTACTTCCCGAACGCGTCGCGAACGAGGTACGGGATCACCTTCGGCTCTTCGATCACGTACCGGCGCCAGCGCCGCTTCGGCTCGCGCACGAGGCGCCAGAACCACTCGAGACCGATGTTGGTGATGAATGCCGGTGGGCGCTTCACCGCATTGGCCTCGTAGTCGATGGTGCCACCGAGCGGCAGGAAGAGCTTGACGTTCGGCATCCGGTGACGGTTGCTGGCGATCCACTTCTCCTGGCGGCCGGCGGCGAGCGCGACGAGCAGCACGGTGGCACCCGAGGCGTTGATCTCCTCGATGAGCGCGTCGTTCTCGGGCGTGCCGTCACGGAAGCCGAACGCCGGTGAATTGGTGCCGACGATGATCTCGCGTCCGACCTTCGCGTTGATGTCCGCACGGGCCTTCTCGGCGATGCCCGGCGCGGCCCCGACGAGGAACACCGTCACCGACGGGTCGTCGGCGTACCGGGTGTAGAACTTCGGGAAGTAGTCGGAGCCGGACACGCGCATGCACACGCCGCGGCGGAGCAGCTTCAGCGCGAAGTACAGGAACTGGCTGTCGCAGGTGACGACGTCGAAGGTGTCCCAGATGTCGTAGAAGTCGCGGTCGTGCTGGAGCTTCACGATCATGTCGACGTGCAGGGTCGCCATCGCACCTTCACGCATCTCCAGCAGGTCGTCCATGGAGATGTCGTCGACGTAGACGTTGAGCACCGGCACGCGGCGCGGGGTGACGGCGAGGCCGACCGTGGTGCTCCGCGGTGTGGCGCCCTGGTCCCCTGCAGGGTCGGCGACGATGTCGGTCATGCCTGGACTCCCACGCTGTACTGCTCGATGAGCTGCTTGGTCTGGAGGATGTTCCCGCGCGACGAGGCGCCGAACACGATGGACTCGATCTGCGGGCGTTCGCAGACCCACTTGATCGCCTCCTCGGCCGGGATGGCACCCGAGGCGAGGACCGACATGGCCACGCAGCGAACCCGCCGGGTCTCGAGCGTGCGGTCGTAGAGGTCGACGCCGCCGGACATGCGAAACCCGATCTTGTTGTAGTTGCAACAGATGATCGGGTTGTCGAGGCCGACCGACTCGAGCGTGTCGAGCAGGCGCGGCATGTTCATGCTGAAGAAGCCCGCCTCCGCGCCGTAGTTGTCGCGGACGTAGTCGTTGAACGACTTGAACATCGGCGCCATGCCCAGACCGAGCAACAGGTCGACGACGACGTTCTGGAGGAAGATCACCGGGGTCTTGGTGCCGACGAACCGCTTCATCTCCGCGTCGACGAGCATGTTCATCAACTGCTCGGCGTCCTTGCGCAGACCGGCGCGAGCGCCCTTCCAGAGGGTCTCGACCACACCACCAGGGGCGAACTGCTTCAGCGTCTCCATGACGCCGAGTTCGCTCACCGCGTTGGCGTACTTGTGGGCGTACGGCATGCCCGGGTAGAAGATGAAGTCCGAATAGCGCTCGGGGTTCGCGCGCACATGGTCGGCGACCCCACCGATCGCATCGTGTGTGGTGCACATGAACGTGCGGATGCCGGCGTCGTACGCGACGTCGAGCACCTGGATGATGTCGTCGACGGTGCGGAACCGCATGGCCTGCGCTCGCGCCTTCTCCTCCGACATGTGGTTGACACCGAAGAACTGGTTGTCGCCGAAGAGGATCCGGTCCATGGCAGTCACTCCCCGCTGGCCTTCATGATCTGGTCGATCGTCCAATCGGTCTCGTACGCGCTGGCGAAGGAGTTGAGCGGAGCGGTGTTCCGCTCGCTGCACGCGGCCACGAAGCTGTCGACCTGCGCCGAGTACTCCTCGCCGCGGAGGTAGAACGACACCGACCCCTGGAGCTCGGTGATGTACTTGATCGTCCACCCGGATCGGTAGCCGTCGACCGAGTGACCGGGCTTCATGAACACCTGGCACTCCTGCCGGTCGGCGTGAATCTTGCCGTTCGTGCCGTACACCGTGATCGACGTGCTCATCTTGCGATGCGCCTCGTCGCTCCAGTTGGTCTCGAGCTGGCCCGAGAAACCGGCCGCATAACCGAACAGCGCGTACACCGCGTCCTCGACGTCCTTGGAGTGCACGCTCGTGAGACGGGCGCCGACCACGCTCTGGGGAGGCCCGACGATCCAGTTCATGAGGTCGACCACGTGCGAGGCGTAGTCGTGCAGGCAACCGCCGCCCTCGGACTTCTTCGCCCGCCACGTGAACCCGGACTTGGGCTTGGTGACGACCTGTCCGAAGGCCCGACCGTCGACGTGGTACACCTCGCCGATCGCGCCGGATTGGACGAGCCGTCGCACCTCACCGAAGGTGGCGATGAACCGGTTGTGGTAACCGACCTGGTTGGCGACACCGGCCTGCAGCGCGGCCTGCGACATCTGCCACGACTGGGCGGCGCTCAACGACAGCGGCTTCTCGACGAAGACGTGCAGCCCCTTGTTGATCGCGTACATCGCCGCATCGAAGTGCGTCGAGCTGGGCGTCGCGACGACGACCGCGTCGAGCGGCGCGTTGTCGATCAACTTCTCGTGCGTCTTGTACGTCTCGATGCCGGTCTGCGACTCGACGGCGGACGCGACGAAGGACTGCGGCTCACAGATCCCGGTGACATCGACCTGCGAGTGCGCGTTGAACAGAGCCAGATGGGACAGGCCCATCTTCCCGACGCCGACGATCCCGACTCGAACCATGGTTTCCGACACTACCGAAGCACCTTCCATCGCCACTCGCGGTCGACGTCGGCTGGGCCGATCGACCCATTCCGAATCATCGCCTCCGAACCCAGCGCACCCGTGGACGCCCGGGATCGTCGGTGACCGTTTGTCGACCCAGGGAGGCATCGGCCCGCGAGCACGCCACCATGAGTCACATTCTCGACGATCTGTCACGCATCCCGACCGACGCCGTCGTGATGGACGCCCCCGAAGCCCCCCGGGGGGGGAATGACCCGGTGGCGACCGACGCTCTAGACTTTCCGAGAACGGGCGAACCCGCGGTCGCCGACCGGTCGCCAACCGTGCGGCCGCCAGGCGGTGGGTCTGTCCGCGACCTGTCGACCTCGACGGGGCGTGAGTGGCGGAAAGGAGGCGGTGGTGGGAGCGGTGCACCACCCCGGTCGAACGTGGTGTGATCGATGGTGGGGGCGCGTCTCGTGACGGCGACCGCCCGCGTCGACCCGCTGCGGCGCGGTGCTTCGAGCCGTGGCGGGTCCGTGCCATTGGTCGTCGGCTCGCCCATCAGCCTCCCCACCGTGTGGAAGGCGGTCGCGCTCCTCACCGGTCTCGCTGCACTCGTCACCGCCGTGGTCGTCACCCGACCGGAGGCGACCACGGCCGTCGACGTGCGCCCGGCGTCGGTGTGGCTGTCGGGCGAGGCCCGCGGCCGCATCGTCCTGACAGGTGCACGCAGCGAACGCCCGAGCCTCGCGCTGCAGCTCCGTGACGACCCGACCGCAACCGCCGCACCTGTCGAGTTCGACGTCGCCGAGGGCGGCGGCGCAGTGTTCGTCCACGATCGTGCCGCCGGATCGGTGCAGGTGCTCGACGGTCGCGATGGCGGCGATCTCGCGACGGTCGACGCACCGGTCGTCACCGGCGCTCGCGCCCAGATCGTCGGGGCCGGCATCGCCGCGTACCTCGTCGATCCCACGACCAAGTCGCTCTGGCGGCTCGATCCCGACGGCACCCTCGGCGAGCAGACGGTCGTCGAGCAGGGGTTCACCGACTGGGCGGGTGCCGCCGACGGCCTGCTCTGGCTCGTCAACGACGCCGACGGGTCGTACGCCAACTTCGACGGCGAGGCGCTCAACCGCACGGCCTCGTTCGCCGACCCCGGCACCGACCTCACCCTCGCCGTGGTCGGCGTCGAACCCGTCGTGATCGACCCCAGCACGTCGCGGTTGCGCTGGATCCGACAGAACACATCGTTCGACCTGGGCACCCCGGATGCCCTTCTGCAGGACGCCGACCCCGCGGCCGAGTGCGCCGCCGTCCTCGCGGCAGGCGTGCTGTCCTGCGTCACCCCCGACGGTCCGGTCCGCCAGGTCACCGTCGACCCGGCGCCCGCGTCCCTCACCGGCGCGCAGCTGGTCAGCAATGGCACCGACGCCGTCATCACCCGTCCGGGAGACACGTCGATCACGATCGTCGACTGGGCCGATGGCTCGGCTCGCGGCGAGACGCGGGCAGCACCGTCACAGCGGCGCACGATCGGCGCAACGGTCACCGGCACCATCGTCGTCGACGACCCGGGGTCGCAGTTCGCGTTCAGCATCGACCGCGGCGCCTACGTGGTGCTCGACAAGTTCTCCAAGCGCACGATCATCATCGGCGCGGATGGCTCGTCGGCACAGGGCGTCGGACAGATCGACGAGAACGCCGACGTCGCCGGCGTGTTCACCGACGAGGCCGACGAGACCGCACAGCTCGACGACAACGGCGTGAACGACCCGCCCCGCGCCAACGACGACGAGGTCGTCACCCGCGTCGGCCGGTCGATCAACGTCGATCCGCTGGCGAACGACGTCGACCCCGAGGACGACCCGCTCTCGATCGTCCAGCTCACACCCCCCGATCCCGCCGACGGCACCGCCACCACGCTCAACGGCGCCCGCGTGGCCTACACGCCGCCGGACGCCTCCGACGACCGGTTCGTCACGTTCGGTTACACCGTCGCCGACGGCGGGGGGCTCGAGTCCTCGGCGACGATCCGGGTCGAGATCATCGGCTCCGGCCGCAACACCGCTCCCGACGTGGCCGACGACCGCGCTCAGACCAACGTCGGCGTGTCGATCGACATCCCGGTGCTCGACAACGACACCGACGCCGAGGGCGACCCGCTCACGGTCATCAAGGTCGGCGAGCCCGAGCACGGCACGGCTGCCATCGGCAACGACGGCACCCTGCGGTACGAACCGGTCGCCGACTACCTGGGCGCCGACGGGTTCACCTACCGCGTGGCCGACGGTTACGGCGAGGAGGCCGAGGCCACGGTGCGCGTCACCATGGTCGAACCGAGCATCGCCGACCGGCCGCCCGTCGCCCGCGACGACCGTGCCGCCACGTCGGCCGGCGTGCGCGTGCGCATCGAGGCGCTCGGCAACGACATCGACCCCGACGGCGATCCACTCACCATCGTCTCCGTCCAACCCTTGAACGGTGTCGACATCAGCATCGTCAACGGACGCGCGATCGACGTCCTGCCATCGACTGCCATGTCGGGTCTGCTCACGTTCTCCTACACCATCGCCGACGACGACGGCCTCCAGGACGCGGCTCGGGTGAGCCTCTGGGTCGAGGCCGTCGATGCCGCGGCGCCGCCGGTCGCCGTCGACGACGCGATCACCACCGCCGGCGTGGCCGTGCCGATCGACGTCGTGGCCAACGACGTCGATCCCAACGGGGGCCAGCTCACCGTCGACGCCTGGGGGCAGCCGGCAGGTGGCGAGGGCACCGTCGCCCGCCTCAACCCCACGACGCTGCAGTTCACCCCGACACCCGGCATCCAGGGCACGGTGCAGTTCACCTACACGGTGCGCAACGCGGCGAACCTCACCGCCGACGCGACCGTCACCGTCACCGTCACCCCGCCGACCGGGTCGGGGCCCGTCGCCAACGATGACAGCAAGCAGGTCTTCCCCGGTGAGGTGGCGACGATCGCCCCGCTCGCCAACGA
>JBILUM010000066.1:0-8218 GCA_044370995.1 Ilumatobacteraceae bacterium
AGGAAGCTGCGATGAGGCCACACGCCACTCGCGTCTTGGTGATTGAACTGATCATGGTTGGTGAACGATCCCTTCGAGGTTGTCGTAGCCCTGTTTCCGCCAGGGCGAGAGGATCGTGACAGGGCGAACTGTCGTCTACGTGGCCTCAAGATGAACACGGAGCGTGACCGCCGAGTGTTCACCGTGGCGACGCCTGCCGCTTGCCCACCGCCCATCTGGGCGTCGATTCGCCGCCGGCGGAACACCCGCGAAACACCAGCTCAGTGAGGCTATTTCTCACTTCACCGATGTCCAGTCGCGACCGCGTCGACTCGGTCGATGCGGCACCTGCTCCCGGCTGGGGCGCGCACGCGCGACCACCCCGGCCCCGATGGGGCCGGGGGTGGGGTCCGGGGTGGGATCGGTGGTTCGCGCAGCGCTCGACGCGAGCGCGATCGGTCAGCCGAAGCGGCCGAGCACGTAGTCGCTCGTGCGCGGATCCTGCGGGTCACCGAACATCGCGTCGGTCGGCCCGTGCTCGACGATCAGGCCGGGCGTGCCCTGCTCGGCGAGGAAGAACGCGCAGTGGTTCGACACGCGTGCGGCCTGCTGCATGTTGTGCGTGACGATCACGATCGTGACCTCGGAGACGATCTGCATGATCGTCTCCTCGATCCGTCGGGTCGACGTCGGGTCGAGCGCCGAGCACGGCTCGTCCATCAGCAGCACGCGCGGCTTGATCGACAGTGCACGGGCGATGCAGAGGCGCTGCTGCTGGCCACCGGACAGGCCACCTCCGGGCTGCCGCAGACGATCCTTCACCTCGTTCCAGAGGCCCGCCTTGGCGAGGCACGACTCGACGATCTCGTCCTTCAGTTCGGTGGTCGCCTTCACGCCGGTGAGCCGGAAACTCGCGAGCACGTTGTCGTAGATGGACATCGCCGGGAACGGGTTCGGCTTCTGGAACACCATCCCCACCTCACGGCGGGCGTCGGTGAGCTTGCGCTCGGGGTCGTAGATGTCGTGGCCGTCGACCAGGACCTCGCCGCCCATCTGTGCACCCGGGATCATCTCGTGCATCCGGTTGAGGATGCGCAGGAACGTCGATTTGCCACAGCCCGACGGACCGATGAGCGCTGTCACCTTGCCCGCCTCCATGTCGAGCGAGACGCGGTCGAGCACCTGGTGCGAACCGAACCACGCCGAGATGTTGCGCGCGTCGATGCCGGCGAGTGCGGTGTCGGGCGGCACGATGTCGGCCATCGTCGACGCCGCCGGTCGGCCGCGCAGCGAGAACCGCTGTCTCTCGGGCTCGCCGGCACCGCCGGGGCGCGGCAGCGAGGGCAGGCGCGGCGGGGTCGTGGGGGGCGGGCCACTCGCCGGGACCCGCGAGCCACCACCGTGCACCGCGTCGGGACGGTCGCCGACCGTCATGGACCGCGGCGGTCCGGACGGCGGCGGCCCGGACGGCGGCGGCCCGGACGGCGCAGCCGAGATCGGTGGGGCGAGCCTCGATGCCGTCGGGCCCGTCGGCGCGGTGACGGGCATCTGCGTGGTCACGGTCGCATGCGGCGTCGGAGGTGCCGTCGCAGGTGCCGTCGCAGGTGCCGTCGCAGGTGCCGTCGCAGGTGCCGGAGGAGCGGGAGGTGTCGGAGGGGCGGAGGGCGGCGTCGTTGCTCGCGGCACATCCTGCACCGGCGGCACCGGCGGTGTCGCCGGCACCCGATTGGTGATCGGCGGCGCGCCGGCCGACGCGTGCGGATCGGCGCTCGGCATCCACAGCGCGCGCTCGAGATCGTCGATCGCCGCGCTCGTGCTGGCCGACGTCGCCTCGCTCCACGACGGATGCATGCTCCGTGATTCGGGGGAGACGAGCCCCGGGTCGATCGAGGCCGCGCGCGGCGGGGCCTGATGACGCACGGTGACGCCGGGCAGCGCGTCGACCGCGCGACGGAAGACGTCGCGGCTCGAGGCCGGCACCACGATGCCGAAGTCCTCGATCCCGGGCACGACGAGGATCGTCCATGCGCCCGAATGGCCGTGGACGACCTCCTCGAGATCGTCAGCGTGCCAGGCCCAATCGCTGTCGCCATCGACCGCGACGATGCGCCGGTCGGTCACCACCACCCGCGCCGGGTGGAGCTCGATGACATCGGCGTCCGGGTCGACGGGATCGCCCACCACCTGCACGACGTGCGCCGTCGGGAACGAGGCGAGTTCGTACTCCGGGTGGCCGTCACTCGAGCGGCTCCAGGCGGACTGACTGGGATCGATGCTCACGGTTCGACACTCCTGACGACAGCGGGGTTCACGGCAGACGGCTTCACAGCAGGTTCGGCATCAACTTGGCGAGCTCACCGGCAGCCGACATGCCGACGAGCGCGAGCGCGGGGATGAACACGATCCATGCCTGGGCCCGACCCCAGCGGTGCCATCCCCAGATGACGCCCACCGACAACAGGATCAACGCCTGCATCCAGAGGGCGAGCGCCCACACCGTGTCGGTCTGGGACGCCATCGCACGCTCGTCCTCGGGCAGACCCGCCGTCGTGACCGAGCGGGCCGGACCGACCACGGCCTGCCCCTCGAGCTCGGCGTCGACACGCAGCAACCCGTTCGGGAGGAAGTTCGGCCCGGCCGCGGTGATCAGGAGCAGCCGGGAGGTCCCGGCAGCCGCAGGTGCCGGCGCCGGATCCCCGTCGCGGCGGATGCCGATCACGCGGTAGTCGAACACGCCCTGACCGGTGGTCACGGTGATCCGGTCGTCGGCCGTCAACTCGCCGAGCCGGTCGAAGGGCCCGCCGTACGACGCGCTGCGACCGAACAGCACGCTCGTGCCGATCTGCCCCGGCAAGGGAGTGTCGCGCCGATGACCGGGCCCGTCGAACAGCACCTCAGCAGTGGTGCCCTCCCCCACGACGAGTTCCATGCCCAGGGCCCGGATCTCCAGGTAGGCGACGGGTCGACCGAGCTCGAGCTCCACGCCCTCGGAATCGGCGGGACCGATCGGCGCGGTGCCGCGGGCGAGCTCGGCGCGGAACGCGTCGTAGGCGCGTCCCTGCGCGGCCCGCTGCTGCATGCCGCTGACGAAGCCGAGGTGCAGCAGCAGCGACAGCGCCATCACCAGCGTGACGATCAGCACCGATCTCGCCAGCTGCAAGCGCGGGCTCAACGGCGGGATCGGCACGCCGGCGCTGGTGGGCCGTTCACGGCGTGCGGGCGAACCGCCGCCGGGCCGCCCGACCTTGCCGCGCATCACGGCGAAACTCGCAGTCATCGAGGACCCGGCGGGAGCACGCGGATCGGCCTGGCCATCAGCACTGCCATGCGCCCGAACACGAGCACGAGGAGCGCCCAGACGACGATCTGCACGGTGTGCGACGGACCGGTGACCGGGATGCTGCCACCGGTGTTGAAGCCGCCGGTCGCCGGCAACGTCGTGAACCCGATCGTGGTGGTCGGTGCGGCGCTGGCGACGAGGGTCGTCGTGGTCGCGGCGGTGGTCGTGCTGGTGGTCGCTGCGACCGTCGTCGTCGTGGCGCGGACGGTGGTGGTCGTCGCGGTACCGGCGACGGTGGTCGTCGTCGCTCCCGCTGCCGTGGTCGTCGTCGCTCCTGCGACGGTCGTGGTGGTCGCGGCCTCGCCGACGGCCCACTTGAAGTTGGTCGCGCTCACCCACTCGGTCACGTTGATCGTGGTCTGCCAGAAGCGCTCGGTGGCCCCCGGCTGGCCAGGCGCCGGGGGCTTCGTGCAGGAGAACCCGACCTTGTAGCTGCCGTTGCCGGGGATCGTGTTGGTGAGGAAGTCGACCGTCACCACACCGACGATCTGACCAGTGTCGACCGCGGTCGCCTTGGCGAGCTGACCGGAACCCGCACCCCTCGAGAACATCGTCTGGACGAATCCGCCTGCAGGTGCGGTCGGCGCACCCGACGTACCCGGCGTCCAGGTGACCGTGCCGGCATCGACCGAAGCGGCTGCCACGTACATGTTCCACCGATAGTTGCCTGTCACGGTGTCGCCCGGGCACACGTTGTTGGGCGCGGTGACGCCGAGGGCGATCTCGGTCGCAGCGTCGCCCGAGGTGGGCGAGATGGTCTGGCCCGCCGTCGGTGCCGTCCCGGGTGGGAGCGCTCCGGCGGAGAGCGCGCCGACGATGCTCACGCAGAGCATCACCGCGGACAGCACCGTGCCGGCGCGGAACGTGTCGCGCCAGGCGCGACGGACGACAGGGGAGGTGGCGATCATCGTGAATCCTTCGAGAGAGGGTCCGAGGGGGAGTGCTTCGTGTCGTTGCCGCGCTGAGCGACCGCCTCGCGACGGCTCTGCCACAGCAGCACGGCGGCTGCGGACAACGCGGCAGCGATGCCGGCGAGGATCAGGAGACGACGTGTCGACCCGTCGCTCGGCGGCTCGAACGGCGAGGCCCCGGGTGCGCGCCACGTGAGCTGCGCCGGCTCGTCGGCGGCGTCGGCCTCGATCACGATCTCGGTGTCCCAGTACTGGAACGTCTGCCGGAAGAACGTGCACGCGACGCCGATCCGGTAGGTGCCGGGCGGGATGTAGCCCGGCTCGAACACCGCGAACGTCATGCCCGGCAGGGTCGGGATCACGCCCGGGTCATCCGGGCTCGAACTCACCCGAGTGGGTTGGTGTGAGAAGGGCTTGGTGTCGAATGCGAACAGTGGGAACTGGGTCCCCTCCGGCCCGGCCACGCCGTACTCGATCGCGCCAGGGTCGTCGCCGACGGGGATCAGGAACGACTGCACCAACCAGTTCCCCGACGCCGTGTCGCCCGGGCACGAGGCACCGTCGGGCAACTTCAGGCTGTAGAGCGTGGTGCTCCCGCCACTCTCGAGCGGCTCGCCCTGCGGAGTGATGATCTCGACGGCGCCGGCATCGACGGGCGGATCGGCCAACGTCGGGACGGGCACGGTCTCGGGGACGGTCTCGGGAACGGTTTCGGGAGGCACCGTGCTGCCGTGCACCGGCGTGAATGCCAGTGCCGCGACGGCGACGGCGCACGCGGCGACCGTCGCGGCCGCGCGTCCGGCCGTGACGAGAGGGCCCGTCGAGCGAATGTGGGGTTCACGCGTCAACGGTCTGCTCCTGCACGGTCAGTTCGGTCGGCCCGTCGAGGGTGGGGTCGTCGAGTGATGCGACGGCGGGGTCGGCCCGACGGGTCCGCTTGGTGATCTCGAGCGCGAGCAACGCCGACAACAGCGCGAGCACACCGAGGCCGACCACGACATAACGGGAGAAGGGCAGATCGAGCGGCGCGGTCACGGCCGGCGGCACCGTCGTCGCAGGTGCTGCCTCCCCGGCGATGGTGGTCGCCGGCACCACCTCGGCGACCGACGGCACGCTGGTCGCCGGCACCTCGCTCGTCGCCGGCTCGGAGGACGGCACGACGTCGGTGACGGACACAGCCGATGACGGGCGAGATGATGTTCCGCTGTTGTTGGTCCGAGTCGTCCCGACGGGGGCTCCGGTCGAGCCCGAAGTCGACGCCGACGGGGGCGTCGCGTTGTTGGGGCCGACGGCCGCCGAGGCGACCGTGGTCGCCGGGGCAGCCGGGGCGGCGGGCACGAGGCTCGCAGGATCGCGGACGAGTTTGGCGGCCGCGAGCGCCTGGTCTCGCATCGTCTGCGGCAGCGGCGCGTACCCGAGGGGCAGTTCGCCGTAGTCGAACCCCGGCTCCTGTCCCGCACCGGCCGCGTACTCGATGAACGCTGCGTACTCGTTGCGTCCCGCCACATCGAGCGACAGCGGCTTGATGGCCGCATAGGAGATCGCCGTGAGCGGATAGGCGCCCGGGGCATCGGCGGTCGGCTTCGGTTCGAGCACACCGGGCACGTCACGCGCCGCCATCGATGCGATACCGGCCGTGAGCGACGCGTCCGTCGCGGCGATGAACGTGCGGGTCGCACCGTTGTCGCCGGGTCGGGTCAGCTTGGCGACCTGGAGGCCGAACCGGGCGGCGGACACGGTGTCGGTGAGGGCGAGCATCGTCCGGGTGCCGGCAGCCTGCGGCACGTCACGCTTCCAGACCTCGCTGGGCGCCTGGGCGAAGGGGTTGTTGGCGATGCGTGCGATGTCGTTCCCGGTCCGGGCGTTGGCCGCCGCCTCTGCGAACGACCGCGTGTACGGCATCCAGTCCGTCCCGCACAGGGGAGGCGGCACGATCTGGACCGCATTGGTGCCCTGGGGCAGGGCCTGATAGCAGTGAGGATCGGCCTTCGGGAACGAGTTGGGCAACGGGTTCCCGAACGCTCCGTTCGGGTTCACGTCGGCGTTCGTGGAGTACACGGGGTTGACCTTCATCTCCCACTCGTCCGGTTGACCGTCGAGCCAGGCCTTTGCCTCGGGATCGGCGAGCACGTACTCCCACAGTTGCGTCGCGGCATCGAAGTTGCCCGCCGGGAGCTGCAGGCCACCGAACAGGCGCGAGTCGGGGATCAGCCATTCGAACTCGGGGTTGAACCGTAGGAAGTCCTTGTCGAGCGCCATGTTCGTCGGGTTCTTGGCCGCCCAGGTGTAGCCGGTGGGTGCGATGCCCTGGATGTTGACCTGGCCGGTGTACGACTGGGTGAGCAACTTGGCGACGAGGCGGGGCGTGAGGTTGATCGTCTCGACGCGCAGACCCGCCAACCGGGCCTCCTCGGGAGGCCCGTTGAAGACCCGGCGTTCGATGTTGAACCCGATCACGAGACCCGATGCCGTCACCGGCGCATAGACCACCGGGCTCGCCGGATTGACCGCCGCGCTCGACAACGGCGACGACACGAGCACCATGCCCGGACCACCGGCCACCGACGACGCGAGCTGCTGGCGCGCCGCCGCATCGCCGACCGGCGCGAAGGAGTACGGCGGCAGGGAGCCGGTCGAGCACAGCGTCGGCTGCCAACTCGTGACTGCCGCCTGGGAGAGCTCGGACCCGACGATGCGGCGCTCCTGCGCGGCGAGATCGCACGGGGAATCGACGGGCTTGAACTCGATCGGCACGGCGATGCGGTTCTGCCACACGCTCGGCATCAACGGCGACGTCACCACGCCGGCCTGGTCGGCGAGGGGCGTCTCGAAGCCCGTGGCGCCGACATTCTCGTCGTCGGGTAGGCCTCGCGGCACGATCACGATCCAGCACTGCGGCACCTTCTTGGTGCCGTCGCCCACCGGTTGGGTCTTCTGACCGCATCCGAGACCGGGTGCATCCAGACCGGTCTGCACCTGGAACAGCTCGCTTCCCGTTCCGTTCTCCCGGGTGCCGCTCCCTGCGATCTCGTTCGTCGTGATGATGTTGAAGAACGGGTTCAACCAGTAGTTGCCGCCCTGCAACGACGGGTTGAACTTCGCATCCACCGGGACGTTGACCGTTGTGCCGTTCACGGCGCGGAACGGCCGGTACACCCACTTGGTCACGGGATCCTCGACGCCTGCACCGCTGTCGAGGTAGGCCTGCTTGACCGACCACCCGGACTCGGCGATCACGCGGCGCGTGGTCTGGCCGTTCGAGAAGCGAGAGGTGTCGACGCTGTCGGAAGGAGCTGCCGTTCGCGCCCCCTGTTGACACTGTTCCGGCGGCGGTCCGGGGTTCGCCGGGTTCGTGCCGTCATCGTCACCCCAGCACTGGAAGGCCTGGACGAAGTTGCCCGCGAAGGGGCCGGGACCGCCCAGTGTGCGTGCGCCGCCGGTCCACGAGATCGACACCGCCTGCGTGGTGAGGTCCTGCGTCTGGTTGATCGTGAACTCCATGTTGGCGAACCGGCCGCGCCCGCGGACCTTCACCGCCGACTCGGTGGGCGCCAGACCGGTGTTGATGCCGGCTTCACCGGGCGTCGGGGCAGCGGTGCTCGACCCGGGCGGCGCGAGCAACGCCACGATGGCGATCGCCACGGGCCCGAGCATCCAGGCGCGGGGACGGGGGTGCCTGCGGTTCGTCATGCCGGTGTTCGTCCTGAGAAGTAGCCCCATGCCAGCGCCGGCACGAGCACCACGCCGACGGTGAGGATGACGATCAACAAGACCAAGGCCAGCGAGGCGTCCCAACCGGAACCCTTCGACAAGGTGGTCGTGGTGATCGCTCCGACAGCAGCCCCGGCCGACGGGCCCGCGGTCTGCTGCCCCGTGCCATCGCCGCACACGCCGGTGTCCGGATCGCAGGCGGCGGGATCGAAGACCACGACGCCGAGGCCGGGCGCATTCGGATCGACCGGTGCTCCGGTGACGGCGTCGACCGGCG
>JBILUM010000067.1:0-8173 GCA_044370995.1 Ilumatobacteraceae bacterium
GTCCTGATCCGATGGTTCGACGGCAGGCACCCGAAAACGGCGCAGGCCCGGGCACCTGCCGTCGCGATGACGGAAGTGCCCGGGCCTGACCGAGGCGGCCCGGCTGGGCGGATCAGCCGAAGGGCCCACCGATCGCCGGCTCGAGGGGTGCGGTGCACGCTCCCAGCGGGCCGCCGGTGTCGTTGGCGTCGTAGATGGTCGACGCGTTGAGGCCGATGGTGGTGGTCGCGGCGACGGTCATCTGTTCGACGATCCCCGATGGATCGACCACCTGCACGATGTCGCCGGCCACGATGTTCGGGGTGACGACCTCCCAGCACGCGCTGTTGTTGCTGGTGAAGTTGATCCGCTCGCGGTTGGAGGCGTCGGCGATGCCGGTCACCTGGGAGACCAGGATCCGTCCGAACTCCGACGGCCGCCACACCTGGACCGTGTAGGTGCGGGGCGACAGCAACGGGAAGTTGCCGATCTCGACCGAGTCGCTGTCGGGGTGGACCTCGATGTAGTGGTCGGCCACCGGCGGCTCGCTGACGGCGTTCGTGTACTCGAACATCGTGATCGGGCTGACGACGCTCGAGAACCCGTCGACCGTGATCACCACGGGCACCGTGGCCGGGTTGACCGACGGCGGTGAGAACGCGAGGCACACGCCGGGATCGCAGAGGATCTCTCCGGGCACACCGCCGAAGGTGATCGTCGCCGGGTTCGTGCCGACCAGGTTGGTGCCGAGGATGTCGATCATCGCATCGCCGCCCAGGCCACCACGGTTGGGGAACATCGACGTGATGGTCGGGATGGGAGCGATGAGGTAGTTGAACGTGGCGCCGCCGCCGGTGAGGGCACCGACGGTCGCCTGCACCTGCACGGTCGTCGGGATCGTGCTCGCGTTGGCCGGCGTGACAGCGGTGCACACCGTCGTCGACGAGCACACCACGCTCGTCGCAGGAGTGCCGCCGAAGGTGAACGACGTCGCGCCCGGCGTCGTGGAGAAACGCTGCCCGGTGATCGTGACCGCCGTGCCGCCGAGGGTGTAGCCGTTCGCCGGGGAGACACCGGTGATCGCCGGGGTCACGGGCGGCGGGGCGTAGGTGCCCGTGACGGTGGTGGTGGCTCCGGCGGTGACGGTGACGGTCTGGCAGGGCACCGGCGCGAAGCCCGACACGGTTTCGAAGCAGACCTGGTGCGAGCCGGCGGGGATGTCGGTCCACATGCCCCAGATGTTGCGCGGGACGCCGTCGACGGAGACCTTCGCACCGACGGCGGGACTCGTCAGCGCCCGGATCGTGCCGAGACGGCTGAATGCGCCCGACACCACCGTGGTCTGGCCGGCGACGACGTCGACGACCTGCGGTGCAGGCGTGGCGAAGCCCGGGATGCCGCTGAACGAGATCGTGTACTGACCCGGCGCGAGCTCCAGCCAGCTGAGACCCCACTGGCCGGCCTCGTTGCCGTTGATCGAGATGCGCGACGGCACCGGGGGATCGGTGGTGACGCGCAGCAGGCCGATGTTGTTCGGGCCGGGGGTGCCGGGTGCCGAGGTGTACGTGCCGGTGACCGTGGTGGTCTGGCCGGCGGTGACGACCACGTTCTGGCACGGGGGCGCCGCGACGTCGCCGACCGGGCCGAAGCACACCTCGTGCGGGCCCGGTGCGATGTCGGTCCACACGCCCCACTGATCACGCGGGAAGCCGTCGACGAGCACCTGACCGGGCACTGCCGGGTCGGTGACCACGCGGAGGGTGCCGAGCGCCGCGAAGGCGCCGGAGACGTTGGTGGTGTTGTCGGCCGTGACCGTGACGGTCTGGGGTGCCGGCGTGGCGAATCCGGGTACGTCGGTGAACGAGACCTCGTACTGGCCGGCCGGCAGTTCGAGCCAGGTGAGGCCCCAGGTGTCGCGGACGATGCCGTCGACCATCACCTGGGTGGGCACCGCCGGGTTCGACGTGACGCGGAGCATGCCCTCACCCGGCTGCAGGATGGCCTGTGCCGGGGTCATGCTGCTCGGCAGGGCGAGCAACCCGGCCGTCGCGACGAACAGGGCGAGCACCCGATGCGCTGCTCGCCGTCCTCGAAGGGGTCGTCCTCGATCGATCCCTGATCGATCGGTCCTCCGGCCTGTTCGCCGTTCACCCATTTGCGGTGCCTCCGCTCGTCTCGGTGTGCTGGTGGGTACTCGTCCGGTGCCGCGTCACGCCAGCACCACCGTCGGATCGATCGCCCGGTTGTTCGCAGGGTCTCGATCGAGTGGTGTCGAGACCGCGCTGATCGCTGGGCCGCCCGGCACCGCGAGGGCCGACACGGCCACCTCGATCGTGACCGAATCGGAGTTCCCGGCTGCGAGGACGCCCGTGCGGAAGCACGTCACGCGCTGCACGAAGGTCGAGCAGGTCCACTCCGACGCTCCGGCAGAGCCGACGAAGGTGATGCCGTCCGGCAGGTCGTGATGCACGGTGATCACACCCGTGTTCGGCCCGGTGCCGACGTTGTCGACGGTGAGCACGTAGCTCGCCGCAACGCCGACCTGGAAGTCACCGGCGTGGCTCGAGGCCACACCGATGTCGGGTCGGCTGGGGATCGGGGTGACCGTGTCCGCAGGGGCCGTGCACGGCTCGGCCGGGCCCTTGGCGACGGCGCTGCCGACCTCGTGGATGGTGAGCTGGTTGCCGGCGAGCGGGTCGATGCCGAGCCACATGATGCGGGATTCGGAGGCCATCGCCAGGGCGACGTCCGCCTCGCTCAGCCCGGTGTACACGGCCGTCCAGTTGATGGTGCCGAGGCCGTCGTAGGCGAGGGTGCCCTCACCGGCGCCGGCCGAGTCCGCCCGCAGCGACCGGTTGCCGTTCTCGGCGAACAGGTCGCCAGCAGAGATGAGACGCTGCTCCAGCTGCGCCAGCGGGAGCGGCGCACCCGTGGCGTCCTGTGCGCTGCCGCGGATGATGATCGTGCCCGGCGTCGGGTTGGTGGGGGCGAGCGCCCGCACACCGGCGATCGTGGTCTGGTGGGCGTCGCCGAACTGGTCGATCGCACGGACGACGTCGCCCGGCTGGAGGTTCGGGGTGGTGCCGCCGGGCGCTCCGAACGGATGCAGCGGATCGCCCGCCCAGCAACCGCCGCCGGGGTGGTTCACCTCGACGAGGCCGGAGTCGTTGATCCGGTTGCCGCGGGAGCGGGCGATGACGTCGCCGTCGCGCCAGATCTCGACCGTGACGACATCGGTGGGCATGTAGCCGTCGATGCTGACGAAGTCGCGAGCCGGGAAGGCGATGACACTGACGCCGCCGAACGGGGGGTCGTTGACGTCGAGTGCGACCACGTCGACGAGCGCATCGAGCGTGTCGCTGTCGTTGCTCGTGACCGGCTGGCTCGCGTTGGAGACCGTCGCCGTGGTGGCGATCATCGGCACGGCCGCGGAGCCGGGGGTCGCGACGACGTCGATCTCATTCGTACCGAGCGGACCGATCACGACGGTGCCCGGTGCCGTGCAGGTGACCAACCTGCCGGTGCCCGACGGTGCCGACGTGCAGGAGAACCCGGTGCCGGCGCCACCGGAGTCGGTGGCCGACACGAGCGTCAGACCCGCCGGGAGCAACTGGGTGACCGTGATCGGTCCGCTCGTGGCGAGCTCGCCGATGTTGGTGACCGTCACCTGGAACGTGACGTTCTGGCCGACGGTGAGGTCGCCTGCGGGCGATGTCGCGATGGCGACGGTGAGGTCGGGCTCGAGCGCCTCCTGGGTGGTCACCTCGATCGCCGGGATCGGCGCCAACGGGGACTCGTTGCCCGCTGCGTCGATCGCGCTCACCTGGTACGTGTAGGTCGCGGGGACGAGGTTGATGTCGTCGTACGCCCTCGACGTTGCGGGCCGGGTGACGAGCAGCGAACCGTTGCGATAGACGCGGTAGCCGGTGACGCCCCGGTTGTCGGTGGCGGCGCCCCACGTGACGTGCACGCTGTCGAGCGACGGCGACGCGAACTGCACCGCTGCCACGTCGACCGGTGCCGTCGGCGGTGTCGTGTCGTTCTCGAGCGGTGCGGTGCACGGCGCCTGCGGACCGGCGACGACCGCAGGGCCGCGCTCGGCGATGGTCGACTCGTTCGCGACGAGCGGATCGGCGCCGAGCCACATGATGCGCGACTCGTTCTGCGTGGCGTTGGTGAGGTCGCTCGGGGCGAGGTCGTAGACAGCGGTCCACGACGTGCTGGTCGGGCTGTCGTAGCTGATCGTGCCGTCACCGGGCGCACGGAGCGTGCGGCGACCGTTCGAGAACAGCGTGCCGCTCACGAAGCGGTGCTCGATGGTGTCGATCGGGAGTTGCGCCCCGTTGGCATCGGCGGCGCGGCCGCGCACCTCCACCCGGGTACGGCCGGGCAGACCCGGCGCGGGTCCGACCACGGTGAGTGGACCGGTGGTCACGTCGGCCGTGTGGGTCTGCTCGGCGAGGCCGATGCCGTCGACCACGCGGACGATGTCGCCGCCGGTGATGTCGGGCGTGACGCCCACCCAGCACCCGCCGCCCGGGTGGTTGACCTCCATCAGCCCGGCAGGGTCGGGGGTGACCGGGGTCGACTGGGCGATGCGGACGAGGTTGCCGCCGACGTTGCGCCACACCTCGACGGTGTAGGGGCCGTCGTTGGCCGGGAAGAACTCGGTGGACACGAAGTCGCGGGCCGGGAACACCGTGATGTTGCGCGGCGGGGTGGGCGGCTCGACGATCGCCTGGGCGTAGCGATAGGAGCGCACGCTGCTCGGCAGACCGTCGACGTTCACCGAGACGTTCACGGTGCCGGCGGTCGCGCGTGGCGGCACGACGGCCGTGCAGGAGGTGGACGTGGTGCAGGTGATCTGTCCCGCGACGCCCCCGAAGACGATGGTGGCCGGTGCGTCTCCGAGGAAGTTCAGCCCGGTGAGGGTGACGGTGTTGCCGCCGGCCAGCAGGCCGCGGTTGGGCGTGATGGTGGTGATCGCCGGGTACGGCGGCACGACATAGGTGAAGGGCACGCCGAGACTGGTCTTGCCGTTGGCCGTCGCGGTGACGACCACGGCACCGAGTGTTGCTCGAGCCGGCACGACCGCCGTGCACGAGGTGGTGCTCGCGCACGACACTCCGGTGGCTGCCGTGCCGCCGAAGGAGAACGTGGTGCCACCGACGGCGAAGTTCGAGCCGGAGATGGTGACGGTCTTGCCGCCGAGGACGTGTGCCTGCGGCGGGGTGATCGACGCGATGACCGGTCGCGGGATCTCGACGACGAACCCGCCGTTGACGGTGGTGGTCTCGCCGGCGACGAGGGTGACGTTCTGGCACGGGACCGGATCGAAGCCGGGCACCGTCTCGAAGCACACCTCGTGTGCGCCCGGGAGGAGGTCGGTCCACAGTCCCCACACGTCGCGGACGACGCCGTCGACGGAGATGGTCGAGATCACGGCGGGGTCGGTGACCACGCGGAGCGTGCCGAGCCGGGTGAAGTTGCCGTTGACGGTGGTGGTCTGGCCGGCGGCGATCGTGACGGTGGTCGGTGCCGGGGTGAGGAAGCCGGGCACGTCGGTGAAGGACAGGTCGTAGGTGCCCGGGGCCATCTCGACCCACGTGGTGCTCCAGGTGGAGCGGCGGGTGCCGTCGATCACGATCTGCGACGGGACGGCCGGGTCGGTGACGACGCGGAGGTAGCCGACGTTCGCCTCGCCGGGTGCCCCGGGCGACGGGGTGTAGGTCCCCGTGATCTCGGTCGTGACGCCGGCGGCGAGGTTCACGGTCTGACAGGCGGGAGCGGTGAAGTCGGCGAGGTCGCCGAAGCAGACCTCGTGCACACCGGCGGGCAGATCGGTCCAGACGCCCCACTGGTCGGCCGGCTGGCCGTCGATCGAGATCTGCGCGGGCACGGCGGGCGAGGTGTTGACGCGCAAGGTGGCGAGGCGGACGAAGTCCCCGCGGACGACGGTGGTCGCCTGGTCGAACACGCTCACGGTGACGGGCGGCGGCGTGACGAAACCGGGGACGTCGGTGAACTCGACGACGTGGACGCCCGGCGGCAGCTCGAGCCAGTTGAGGCCCCACGTGTCGCGAGGGACACCGTCGACGATCACCTGGGTGGGCACGGCCGGGTTCGACGTGACGCGGAGCATGCCCTCGCCCGACTGCAACACGGCCTGTGCCGGTGCGACCGGTGCGACGACGAACGTGGTGGCGAGCACACCGGCAAGTGCAGCCCAGCGGCGCCAGGGCGACGTCCCGGTTGCTGTCTGCACCTGTGCGTCCGCCACGGTCGCGCGACGCCATGCGTCGACCACGCGATCCCAACCGCCCATTGGTTTTCCTTCCGCCCGAAGTCCCTCAGACCCGCCGTCCGAGGTGATCCAAGTATCGCCACGCAGCGGTCGCGATGACAAGACCCTTTCCGGATTTCTTCAAGTTCTTGACGCTTCGTGGCGTCGAGCCGAGCGATGCCGGGCCGGCGAGAGCCATCACATCCGTGACCACGTGGACTCTCGACCTCGAGTCGAGATCAAGGGTTCACCGACGGCGCGGAGCCTTTCGCGCTGGGTGTTGGACCGAGACGAACCCGGACGGGTCAGCGGACGACGATGGCGTCGTTGCCCCACGGCGTGAGCGCCGCCGGCGCGACCGGCTCCTCGCGGAACGCGGCAGGCAGTTCGTCGACCATGTGCAAGATCGCGCCCAGGCGACCGACGCCCACGAACAGCGCGACGTCGAGCGCGAGCTCCACGATCTCGCCGTCGTCGAAGTGTTCGTGCAACGACGCGAACACGTCGTCGTCGATGGCGAGATGGTTCGTCGCGAACAGCTCGCCGAAGCGGATCGCGGCACGCTCGGCATCGGTGAGGTCGGGGGCCTCGGCCGGCCGCTCGAGCGAGCACACGAGGTCCTCGGTCAGGCCGGCATCGAGCGCATCGGTGTAGCGGATCGCCATGCAGCTCCGGCACTGGTTGTGGAACGCGACGCGGAGCCGGACGAGTTCGACCAGACGAGGGTCGAGCCGCCGATGGCGCTTCAGCGACCCGCTGAACGCCATCAACCCGGTGGCGAGTTCGGGCCGATGCGCGAAGTAGCGCATGAGCCCGTTCTCGAGCGGCGTGCGCGTCTCGGGCGCGATGGCGTCGATCAGCCGTTGGTCCCAATCGCTCGGGTCGATCTGTCGGATGCGGTCCATGGTGTCCTCCGTTGTCGGCTGTTGTCGGCTGTTGTCGGCTGTTGTCGGCTGTTGTCGGCTGTTGTCGGGTCCGGCGCGTCAGCGCGCCGGGAGCTTGTGGTTGTCCCAGGTGACGAGATGGTCGGGGGTGAACACGACCCACCGCCACATGCGTCCGCGCGCGGATGCCTCCATCCGCAGTCCCGTCGTGTCGGCCGGCATCGGCTCGCCGTGGCCGCCCGCGTACTTGACGCCCATCTGCCCGCGCACGATCTCGAGGCCGGTGTCGACCGCTTCGTCGTCGGTGGTCTCGAGCACTCGCGCCCGCCCCTGGAACATCGCGCCCTGCAACTCGGGGAACCGTTCGTTGCGATCGACGAGCACGGTGCACACCGGGTTGCGACGAAGGTTCGCGATCTTCTGGCCGCGGCAGTAGAAGTAGACCTTGCCTTCGGCCCAGCCGAACCACAGCGGTGTGACGTTGATCCGGTCGCCCGGGCCGACCGTCGCCACCCGCATGTTCCACGATGTGAGCATCATCTCGTCGAGCTCGTCGTCGGTGAGGCTGACTCCTGCGGCAAGGCTTCCCATGTGCGAATCGTGGCACGTAGGGTCCGTCCTCATGGACCCGAGCTCCCGCCACGACGACACCGACCACAGCGAGTCGCTTCACAGCAACGCGGACCGCTGCATCCAGTTCGAGGTGCGTCGCGACGACCTGCGCACCCATCGCGTCGAAGCCGCAGCCGTTCCCGAACCCGGCGAGGGCGAGGTCGTGCTCCACCTCGACCACGCCGCGCTCACGGCCAACAACATCACCTACGGCGCGTTCGGTGCGGTGATGGGGTACTGGAACTTCTTCCCTGCCGACGACGGATGGGGACGCGTGCCGGTGTGGGGCTTCGCCGACGTCGTCGCCTCGCGAGCCGAGGGCATCGCCGACGGCGAGCGCGTGTACGGGTACTTCCCCATGTCGTCGCACCTCGTGGTGACGGCGGGTCGTGTCACCGCGACGAGCTTCGTCGAC
>JBILUM010000068.1:0-8143 GCA_044370995.1 Ilumatobacteraceae bacterium
GGCTGACCCCGCCAGACTGGCACGATGCTGCGCGTCTCGAGACCCGTCCGTCTGATCCTGCAGGCCGTCATCGGTGGGGCGATCGTCGTCGCCGCGTGTTCGGCGCAGCCGTCCGACGAATCCTCGACGGCTGCGACGCCGTCGCCGGAGACGACCGGCACGGCAGCGCCCGCCACGACGTCGACCGATCCGACCACCACGGTGGCACCGGCCACCACGGACACGGCGGCAGCCGCGACGTCGACCACCGACGGGGTGCGCACCGTCGCCTTCGCCGCCGATGTCGCCCCGATCCTGGCGGCCAACTGCGCCTCGTGCCACACCGGGGCGGGGCCAGGCGCTGCGCACCTCCCGCTCGACACGGCCGGCGACGCTCAGGAGGTCTCGTTCGAGATCGACGCGTCGACCCGTGTCGGCTACATGCCACCCTGGCCGGCCGGCGACGGCGACGTCGCCTTCCACGGCGACCGACGGCTGACGGCGGAGCAGCTCGAGATCATCTCCACCTGGGCCGCGGGTGGTGGCGAGATCGACGTCGACCCGTCCACGGCGATCGAGCCCACTGCGACGGCGGTCGCCCCGATCGAGCGCGATGTGGTGATGGTCGGGCAGCCTTACCAGGGTTCGACCGACCTGCGCGACGACTACCGCTGCCAGATCTACGACCCGAACCTCACCGAACCGGCGTTCCTCCAGGGATACGGGTTGGAGGCCGACCGCACCGAGGTGGTGCACCACGCGCTGCTGTTCTACGCCGAGGCGTCGACGAGATCGATGGCCGAACAGGCCGATGCCGCCGACCCGGCGATCGGGTGGGAGTGCGGCGGCCTCGCCGGCTTCGCGGGCGACTCGGGCGAGACCCGCCAGATCATGAGCTGGGGCCCCGGCCAGGACCCCACCGTCCTCCCGTCCGACACGGGCATCCCGCTCCAGCCGGGCGACTACTTCGTCACCCAGATCCACTACCACTACGAGTCGAAGTGGAACGACCTGCCGCCCGACGAGTCGGCGATCGTGATCGACCTGGCGAGCGACGAGGTGATCGAGGCGGCCGGCGGCTCCCTCGATCCGATCGAGCTCACCCTCTACCTCGGCCCGGCCGAGATCCCCTGCGCCACCGACGAGGTCGGGCCGCTGTGCGATCGCAGCGCCGCCTCGGCTCAGCTCATCGAGACGTGGGGTCCGATGGCCGGCCGAATCGCCGACTTCCTGATGTTGCAGTGCGGCGCCGCGGCCGAGGACTTCGCGGGCATGACCGACGGCATCGCCACCTCGACGTGCGATCTCCCGGCCGAGCCGGGCCAGATCGTCTCCGTCTGGGGGCACATGCACGAGATCGGTGCGAGCTTCCGCATGACGCTCAACCCCGACACGGCCGACGAGATGGTGCTGCTCGACATCCCGAAATGGGACTTCGACTGGCAGCTCGACTACCGACCGATCGAGACGATCGTGCTCGACGACGACGACGTCATCCGCGTCGAGTGCAGCTGGGATCGGTCGCTCCTGCCCGACGACGCCGAGCCGCGGTACATCATGTGGGCGGAGGGGACGGCCGACGAGATGTGCTACTCCCAGATCGTCACGCGTCCCGCAGCCTGATCACCACCAGCTCGGTCGGCGCAGCACGCTCGGGTTCGGGCACCACGTCGATCTCCTGACGGACGCCGACCACCTGCACCAGCACGAGCCCGAGATCGCTGGTCAGCGCCAGCCCCTTGGCACGCACGAGCCGGCCGCCGCGAGCCTCGAGCTCGGTGCGCAACGCATGCAACCAGGCGTCGAGTTCCGCGACCGTGAGCCCCGACGGCATCGACTCGAGCGACACCTCGTGTGCGTCGAACAGCGTCGACGGTGACACGTCGGTCACGCCACCGGGCCGGCGGCCCCCCAGTGCCAGGAACCGGCCGAGTGCACCCACCGCCTCGGACCCGGGGCTGCGCTCGATCACCGGGGTGTCGGGCGCCACCTCGGCCAGCCGGTCTCGGGCCGCGGCGACACCGGCGTCGTCGACGAGATCGGTCTTGGTGAGCACGAGCAGATCGGCTGCCCGGATCTGGCTGTCGAGGTGGATGTGCACCCACTCGGGGAGCCGGCCCGGTTCGAGCTGATCGGCCGCCACCACGACGACGAGGCCGTCGAGCACGAACCCCGCCGACCTCCCCCACGGCAACATCCGCTCGGGTTCGGCGACGCCGCTCAGCTCGACGATGACGTGGTCCGGCGGCGTCGGTCTGGCACGGATCTGGTCGAACGCAGCACCGAGGCCATCGATCGAGCTGCAGCACACGCATCCGTCGGTCAACTCGATCGTGTCACCGTGGCGACGGCGGACGAGCGCTGCGTCGACGTTGATCGAACCGACGTCGTTCACGATCACGGCGATCGGACGGTCGGCATGTCGGAGCACCTCGTTGATCGACGACGTCTTGCCAGCGCCGAGGTAGCCGCCGACGAAGGTGAGCGGCACGCGCCTGCCGTCCCACGGCAGGAACGTCGGCTCCTGGTACGACATGGTTCGATCCTGCCCCACGATCGCCGCTCACCGCGCATCGGTGCGCCGTCCCGGGCGCTCGTGCGCCCGCACACCCGGCTCGCGCGCGGGAGGTGGTCAGTGGATGGTGACGGTGCCGGCTGCGCCGTCGACGGTGACCATCGCCCCGTCGGCGATGGCGTGCGTGGCATCGGCCACCGAGACCACGCACGGGATGCCCAGCTCGCGGGACACGATCATCGCGTGGCTGCCCATCGCACCGACGTTGACGATCACGGCGGCGGCCGGCACGAACAGCGGCACCCACGACGGGTCGGTCTGCGGGGCGATCAGCACGTCGCCCGGCTCGAGCCCCACCGGGTCGGCGGCGTCGAGCACCACGCGAGCCCGCCCCGTGGCAGTTCCGCCGGACCCGGCGGCGCCGTGCAGCACCGTGCCGCTCGTCGCGACCGCGACCTGCTTGGCATCGCGGCGGGTCATCTCCGACAGCGCCGGCACGCGACCGTTCACGACGAACACGGGCTCGTAGGCGAACAGGCCCTGGAACTGCTCCCAGCGGGGAACGACCACGTCGCGGAGGTGCTCGGGGCGGTGACGCATCTGCTCGAGCTCGATCGCGGTGAGCATGAACATGTGCTCGATCTGGTCGAGGTGGCCGGCCTCCACCCATCGACGGCCCAGCTCGCGCAGCGCCATGCGGATCTCGCCGATCACCATGATCGCGTTCGTCTTGGCCCGCTCGCGGCCTGCGAGGAACAGACCTGCCGACTGGAACGCGGCCTCGAACATGCCGGCCGTCTCGGCGTCGCCGGCGGTCTTCTCGCGAACGATCGCGAGCGCCCGGTCGCGCTCGGCGACCGAGGCGTCGTGGCGCACCGACGGCGCCTGCGCGTCGTCGGACTTGCGCATCACGTCGATCGCCGCGAGCGCGATGCGCGGCCGCACCTCCCACGTGGCCGAGAGGATGTCGTATTCGTTCTGGCCCCGCGAGCCGTAGGTGCGCAGGAACTCGCGGACCTCACCGAGGAAGGCCGCGGAGGTCGCCGTGCCGGCCGCTTCGAGCCGATCGAGGAGGTCGTCGATGCCGGCTTCGAACGCTGCGGTGAGCTCGGCCGATGCGCGGGCCGTCCGCGACAGCCCCCACATCGCGTGCGCCGGGGCGGAGGAGTCGACGTCGATGCCCGCCAGGAGCTTGATGCCGAGCTCGGGCTCGCCGATCCCCTCGCAGATCGCGGCGAGCGCACCGGGGCCCATCGAGGCGAGCGACGACACGCGCATCGCGTTCTCGAACAGGCGCTGCACCACCGGCAGCAACTCCTTCGCACGCGAGATCAGCGCCGAGTCGGTGAGCGCCCCGAGGTCGGGACGCCCGTCGCGGAACTGCTCGGCGAACTCCTTGTCGGCGAGCAGCTCGGGCAGCGACTCGGTGGACATGGCCCACCCCATCGACGCACCGAGACGTGCCTCGTGGTCGGGCGACTGGTGCCACGGCTCCTCGACGTACGCGGGCACCTCGTCGCGATCGTCGAAGAACGCCTTGTCGATCGCCTCGGGCGACGCGCCCGGCATGCGCGCGCCCAGGAGGCGGGTGAGCGACAACGGGTTGTAGAGGTAGCCGCCGTACATGTGGAACAGATCGGGCGCCTCCGGGTGTTCGAACTCCTCCCAGTCGAGCGCTCCGAGGCTGATGTAGGCGTCGCGCAGTCCGAGGCACATGGCCTGACGGATCACGGTGGAGTGACCGAGCGGGCTGAACGGATCGGGGAACACGTCCGCAGCGTTGCCCCGGGTCCATGCGGGGAACCGCTCCCCCGGCGTCGAGTCGAGGAACCAACTGGTGGCTGCAGATGCGCTCATGGGGCGACATCATGCACGACCGCGGATGCCCGGGCGAACACGTGACGAGCTGGTCAGCCCCGACGACGTCGCGTGACGTCCTGCTCGACGTCCTGCTCGACGTCCAGCGCGAGGTCGTGGGCGAGGTCCAGCGCGAGGCCGATCGCGCCCGTCACGGGCGGCGCCGTCAACGGCACCACCACCGCCTGCGGACAACGGTCGAGCACGTGGGCGACGAACCGCTCGGCGAACCGTCCGCCCGCGGTGTGCACGCCGCCGGCGGTCACCAACTCGAACACGGTGTCGCGCATCACGAGCTGATCGGCGACCCCGACGACCATCGCCGCGTGCTGCACCGCGCTGCGGTCGATCACGTCGGCTGCGACCTGATCTCCGGTGTCCACCGCCTGCTGCACCAGCGGGGCGTGACGTCCGTCGACGCGACGACGACCACGGCTGAGGTCTTCGAACAGGGTCTCCACGTCCGCAGCTCCGTGTGCCTGCAGCAGCAGATCGGTGAGTGCCGTCGGTGCACCCGTGCGATGGTGGGCCGCCGCGATCGCATGGAGCGCATCGGCCACGATCGACGACGCGCCGCACGGCTCGCCCCATCCCACCGACATCGTGCGACAGGTGCGACCGTCGCGAGCGACGCCGGCGGTGACCGCGCCCGTGCCGATGCTCGAGACGATGCCCCACCCACGGCTGCTGCCGGCCCGCAACGCGATCATCGAGTCGTTGACGAGAATCCGTTCGCCGCCGAGCCCGAACCCGTCGAGTGCATCGCCGATTGCGACCTCGTCGCTGCGCCAGTCGAGGCCGGCCAGGCCGAACGCCGCCACGACCACGTCACCCGTCGCGGCACCGGCGCCCGTGAGCGCGTCGCGTACACCACGCTCGAGCTCGGACATGGCTGCCGCGAGACCGACCGTCTCGTGGTTGGTGCACCCGACGCGCACGGCGCAGCGGGGGTGCCCGTCGAGGGCGGCCACGACCACGTCGGTCTTGGTGCCGCCTCCGTCCACACCGAGCAGCACACCCTGCCTCGCGTCGGCCGACATCAGCCGAGCCGCCCGAGCATGCCGGCGTTCAGCTCGAGCAGGCGCGCCCACACCGCCGTCGCCGCCGACATCGACGGCCCGAGCGGGTTGGTGACGAGCGCACGCAATGCAGCGTCCTCGTCGCCGTGCACCGCTGCCTCCACCGTGAGCAGTTCGACGTCTTTCATCGTGCGCAGCAACGCATCCATGTCGGCGCGCAGCGGAGGCACCTCGATCGGAACCGGGCCGGCCGCGCCGATCCGCGCCGCCACCTCGACGACGACGTCGTCGGCGAGCCCGGGGATCGCGCCGCGGTTGGGGGTGTTCACCACGTGCACGGCGCCCGTGCCCGCGACGAGGTCGGCCATCAGCGCTGCCGCTGCCTCGGAGTAGAACGCGCCGCCTCGCGATGCCAGCTCGGCCGGCTTCTCCGTCAGCTCCGGGTCGGCGTAGCGACGCAGCAGAGCAGCCTCGATCTCCTGCACGGCCGACGCACGCGTGGGGTTCACCGCCTGGAAGCGGAGCCAGGCGTCGGTCTCGTAGTAGTAGAGCAGGTAGGAGTTCGGGATCGCACCGAGCAGGCGGATCGCGGCGGGGGTCCAGTCCGGTTCGTCGTCCGCGTGGGCCGACGACCTGATCCTGCTCGTGTGCTGTTCGAGACGGCGAAGCACCTCGGGCGTCCGATCGACACCGGCGACGCTCACGCGCCGCACCCAGCTGAGGTGGTTGAGGCCGACGTAGTCGACATCGACCTCCTCGGCCGTCACGCCGAGCGCCGCAGCAACGCGAGCCTTCACCGTCCACGGCACGTTGCAGAGCCCGATCGTCGGCACATCGGCGTGGCGGCACAGGGCCTCCGTGACCAGGCCGGCTGGGTTGGTGAAGTTCAGCAGGGTCGCCCCCGGCGCCCAACGTGCCACGTCGGCCGCGATGTCGAGCGCGACGGGGATCGTGCGGAGCGCATTGGCGAACCCGCCGACCCCGACCGTCTCCTGGCCGACCAGACCGAACTCGCGGCCGAGTTGCTCGTCGCGCTCGCGTGCGGCCATCCCCCCGACGCGGATCTGGCTCACGACGAAGCGTGAACCGGCGATGCCGACCGAGCGATCGGTGGTCCACCGCACCGTCACCCCACCGCCGTCACGGTCGGCCATCCGCGCGGCGAGGGGCCCGAGGATCTCGAGCCGCACGTCGTCGCGGTCGACGAGATGGATCTCGTGCAGGTCGAGCAGGTGGCGCCGCCGGAGCAGCCCGTCGACCAGCTCGGGCGTGTAGGTGGAGCCCCCGCCGATCACGCACACCTTCACATGCGTCACAGTACCGGTCGGCCGGGGCCACCCTCGTGCGCCGGGTCCTGGGGTAGGGTGAGATCTCACCGGACGAGTCGCCTCGCTTGGGCAGGACGGCCGTAGCGCTGTCGCCCCGTGCAGGTTCGACGCCTCGCCACCATGTCGAGGAGGCCTCCATGCCTTGTGACTCGCCGGAGCCGTGGGGCTCCAACCACCAGCCGCCGCGGTCCCGCGACCCGCACGAGCCGGGTCGTATCCGTCGCGTCGGCCTGTTGAGCACCTACCCGCCGGCCCTGTGCGGCCTGGCGACGTTCGCCAGCGCACTCGAGCGCGAGCTCGTCCGCGGCGGCGACCTGGTCGAGGTCGTGGCGATCGACGACGGCAGCGAGCACGCTGCGTCACGCCCCGGTGTGCACGTCCTCACCAACGGCCTCCCGACGAGCGTCGCCGCGGCGTGTGAGGTGCTGTCGAGCTGTGACGTGGCGATCATCCAGCACGAGTACGGCATCTACGGAGGCGTCGACGGCGACGAGGTGCTCGACGTGCTCCGTGGCATCGAGGTGCCCACGGTCGTGGTGCTGCACACCGTCCCGGCTGCACCGACCGAGCACCAGCGGATCGTGCTCGAGCGCGTCTGCGAGCTGGCCTCGCGAGTCGTCGTGATGACGACGTCGGCCTCCGAACGCCTGCTCAGCGGCTATGACGTCGACGAGTCGCCGCTCCGGGTGATCCCGCACGGCGCCACCCCGCCAACCGCTGCGCCACACGGCAGCGCCGACTGCGTCACCGACCGGCGGCCCACGATGCTCACGTGGGGACTGCTCGGACCCGGCAAGGGCATCGAGCACGTGATCCGTGCGATGTCGCTGCTCACCAACCTCCGTCCCGCCGTGCAGTACACCGTGGCCGGGGCGACGCACCCCAAGGTGTTCGCACGCGACGGCGACGACTACCGGCGGTCGCTCATCCGGGAGACCTGGTCGGCAGGTGTCGCCGCGAGCGTGCACTTCGACGACACCTATCGCGACGTCCCAGATCTGATGCGGTTGGTCGCCTCGTCCACGCTGGTCGTGCTGCCGTACGACTCGAAGGACCAGGCGACGTCCGGCGTGCTCGTCGATGCCATCGCCGCCGGCCGTCCCGTGATCGCAACGGCGTTCCCGCACGCGATCGAACTGCTCTCGGGTGGGGCCGGCATCGTCGTGCCGCACGCGAACCCGGTCGCGATGGCGTCCGCCATCCGGTCGGTGGTGAGCGATCCTGCCCACCTCGCGTCGCTGACGGCCAGGGCGAAGGCCCTCGCACCGTCGCTCACCTGGCACGCGGTAGCGGCGAGGTATCGAGACGTGTTCGACGAGCTGGTGCCCACGGGCGCAGGCGCGCACCGCTCGTGATCGCCCGCACCCTCACCTTCGACCACCTCGATCGTCTCTCCGATGAACACGGCCTGTTCGAACACGCCGACGGTACGGTCCGGCGGCTCG
>JBILUM010000069.1:0-8136 GCA_044370995.1 Ilumatobacteraceae bacterium
TCGCAACCTGCACCCGCGCACCGCCCAGATGGTGGCGACGGCCGAGTCGGTCGAGTGGATCCAGGTGGCCAACGAGGTCGAGGCGCTCATGCTCGAGTACAGCCTCATCAAGCAGCACCGGCCCCGATTCAACATCCGGCTGCGCGACGACAAGAGCTACCCGTTCCTCGCCGTCACCCTCGACGAGCAGTACCCGCGGGCGTTGGTGATGCGCGGCCGCAAGCGCAAGGGCACCCGCTACTTCGGCCCGTACGCACACGCCTACGCCATTCGCGAGACGCTCGACCTGCTGCTGCGCAGCTTCCCGATCCGCACGTGCAGCCCGGGCAAGTTCAACGAGCACCAGCGGCTCGGCCGGCCGTGTCTGCTGTTCCACATCGAGAAGTGCTGCGGGCCCTGCGTCGGCGAGATCGAGGAGATGCCGTACCGCCAACTCGTGCACGAGCTGTGCGAGTTCCTCGACGGCGACACCGACGACATCCTGAAGCGGCTCGAGGCCGACATGAAGCAGGCCGCGTCCGAGCTCGAGTACGAGCGGGCGGCCCGGCTGCGCGACCGGCTGGTGTCGGTGCAACGTGCCGTCGAGAAGCAGCAGATGGTGGCCGACCGCAACGAGGACATCGACGTGATCGGTCTGGCCGACGACGAGCTCGAAGCGGCCGTCCAGGTGTTCTTCGTCCGCAAGGGTCGCGTCGTCGGGCGCAAGGGCTTCATCCTCGACAAGGTGGAGGAGCTGTCGCCCGGCGGTCTGATCGACCGGATCATGGAGGAGATGTACGGCGACGAGCCGCCCGCCGGTGTGCCGAAGCAGGTGCTCGTCCCCGTGGAGAGCGAGGACCTCGCGACGTACGAGGAGTGGCTCACCCACCTGCGCGGGTCGAAGGTGCAGATCCGGGTGCCCCAGCGCGGCGACAAGCGCGAGCTGCACGAGACCGTCACCCGAAACGCTCGCGAGGAGTTCGTGCGCCACCGCCTGCGCCGCGCCGGCGATCACAACGCGCGCAGCCGTGCGCTCACCGAGCTGCAGGACATGCTGTCGCTGCCCGAGGCGCCCCTGCGGATCGAGTGCTACGACATGGCGCACCTGCAGGGCACCGACTACGTCGGATCGATGGTGGTGCTCGAGGACGGCTTGCCGAACAAGCGCGAGTACCGCAGGTTCAAGGTGAAGGACGTGCCCGGCAACGACGACTACGCCGCGATGGAAGAGGTGCTCACCCGACGGCTGAAGGCGTACCTCGACGAGCGCGACCTGCCGATCGGCGAGCGCGGGGCCAAGCCCGGCAAGTTCGCCTACCCGCCGCAGTTGTTGCTGGTCGACGGCGGCAAGGGCCAGCTGGGCGTCGCCGAGCGAGTCGTCGCATCGCTCGGGCTCACCGACGAGATCCCGATCGCGTCGCTCGCGAAGCGGTTCGAGGAGGTGTACCTGCCCGGTCGCAGCGAGCCGGTGGAGGTGCCCCGTGGCAGCGACGCACTGTTCATGCTGCAGCGCATCCGCGACGAGGCGCACCGGTTCGCCAACGGCTTCCACCGCGAGCTGCGCGGCAAGCGCATGACCGCCAGTTCGCTCGACGGGATCCCCGGGCTGGGTGAGTCGCGCAAGAAGAAGCTCGTGCAGGCGATGGGCGGTGTCACCCCGGTGAAGAAGGCGTCGCTCGAGACGTTGAAGGACCTGTCGTTCCTCCCCGACGCGGTGGCCGAGGCGATCTACACGAAGTTCCACCCGGACGAGACGGGCACGCCCGTGGCCCGTCCGCAGCGGGCTGCCGTCACGTCGATCGAGGGCACGTCGATCGAGGGCACGTCGATCGAGGGCACGTCGATCGAGGCCACGTCAGACGAACGAGCTGAGCACCTCGGCGTGGAGCCGCTGGTAGGTGGCCAGGCGCTGCTCGGGGGTGGCGCCGAGGGTGAAGTCGGGGATGGCGAGCTCGTCGACCCCGGCTTCGACGTAGGTGCCGACGAGGTCGATCAGCTCGGCGGCGCCGCCGACGAGTGACCGGTCCTGCGGGGCGCGGGCACGGAGCTTGTCGCGGGTGACGTCGTCGTCGGTGAGGAAGAACAGGGCCTGGCTCGAGCGGCGTACGGTGTCCGGGTCGCGCCCGACGGCGTCGCATGCCTGCAGGAACACCTCGGTGCGTCGCGCGCGCTCCTCGGGGTTGCCCCACGTGTTCCACACGTCGGCCCAACGCGCCGTGATCCGCATCATCCGCGGGCTGCCCGTGCCGACGAGGATCTCCATCGAGCGAGGCCGCGGATCGAACGGCACGGCGTCGTCGCGCAGCAGCTCGTGGATGGCCCGGATCGCCTCTTCGAAGCGGGTGACGCGCTCGCCGGGCTCGGGGAGCTCGAAGCCGTACTCGCGGTGCTCGTTCACCTGCCATCCGGCGCCGAGGCCGAGCACGGCGCGGCCGCCGGTGATGTGGTCGACCGTGGCGGCGCGCTTGGCGAGCACGACCGGATGGTGGATCGTCACCGGCGACACCATCGAGGTGAGCAGCAGCCGGGGCACGCACGCGCCGATCGCGGCGAGCATCGTCCAGCACTCGTAGGCCGGTCCGACACCGACCGTGTCGTCGTCGGTCTGGGGCATGAAGTGATCGGCGTACCAGCAACCGTCGAAGCCCGCCTGCTCTGCCCAGGTGGCGAGCGCGAGCACCTCGTCCCACGAGCGTTCGTACGACGGCCAGACGGAGAAGCGCATGACCGGGACCATAACGTGCGACCCCAGGCCATACGCTCGCCGGGATGAGTGACGACCTGTGGGAGACACATGCGGAGTGGTGGATCGACGGGTTCACCGACGGTGCCGATCCCGAGTACGAGGAGCAGATCCTGCCGCTGGCTGCCGAGGAGTTGGCCGGCGCACGCCGCGTGCTCGACGTCGGGTGCGGCGACGGCCAGGTGAGCCGGCTGGCCGTGAAGCTCGGTGCCGAGGTCGTGATCGGGCTCGACCCCACGTGGAACCAGGTGAAGGTCGCCCACGAGCGAGGCGGGGGAGCGATGTTCATGAAGGGCGGCGCCGGCAAGCTGCCCTTCGCCGACGCCTCGTTCGACGCGGTCGTCGCCTGCCTCGTGTTCGAGCACATCCGTGACGTCGACGATGCGATCGCCGAGGTCGCCCGCGTGGTCGCGCCCGGTGGGCGTTTCTGCTTCTTCCTCAACCACCCGTTGCTGCAGACCCCGAACAGCGGCTGGATCGACGACCAGTTCCTCGATCCGCCCGAGCAGTACTGGCGCATCGGGCCGTACCTCGTCGAGGACGAGACGATCGAGGAGGTGGAGAAGGGTGTGTTCATCCCGTTCATCCACCGCCCGCTCAGCCGCTACGTCAACGCGCTCGCGGCCAACGGACTGCTGCTGGAGCGGATGGTCGAGCCCGCTCCGCCGCCCGGGTTCATCGCCCGCGCCGAGGAGTACGAGGCGGCGGCCACGATCCCGAGGCTGCTCTATCTCAGGACACGGCGGACGGAACACGTACCATCACCATCGTGACCGACATCCTCGTCATCACCGGCCTCTCGGGCGCCGGTCGGTCCCAGGCCGCGGACGACCTCGAGGACCTCGGATGGTTCGTCGTCGACAATCTGCCGATCGAACTGCTCGACAAGATCGTCGAGCTCGGGAGCGGTACCGGTGCGTTCTCCAAGTTGGGTCTCGTCGTCGGCCCCACTGCGTCGCCGAGCGAGGTGCTCGACGCGATCCGACGTCTTCGCCAGGCGCATCGGGTGCGGGTGGTGTTCCTCGATGCGTCCACGCCGGAGCTGGTGAAGCGGTACGGCAGCAGCCGACGCAAGCACCCCCTCGACGACGGCAACTCGGGCATGACCGAGACGATCCAGCGCGAGCGGGAGCTGCTCGAGCCGGTGAAGGCCGAGGCCGACCTGGTGGTCGACACGAGCGACCTCAACGTGCACCAGCTGAAGTCGCTGATCTACGCCACCTTCGGTGACGAGCATGTGCGGTCGACGATGCAGATCGCGGTCACCTCGTTCGGGTACAAGCACGGCATCCCGCTCGACGTCGACCTCGTCATGGACGTCCGGTTCCTGCCGAACCCGCACTGGATCGAGGACCTGCGCCCGCAGACCGGGCTCGACGCGCCCGTGCGCGACTACGTGCTCGGCCAGCCCGCGACCGGTGAGTTCCTCCACCGCTTCGAGCACCTCCTCGAACTGCTCCTGCCGGCGTACGAGGCCGAGGGCAAGAGCTATCTGTCGGTGGCGATCGGTTGCACCGGTGGCCGGCACCGGTCGGTCGCGCTCACCGAGGAACTCGCGGCCTGGTTGCGGGCCCACGGTCATCGCCCCCGGGTGACCCACCGCGACCTGCACCACTGACAGCACTGCGACCATGAGACGTCTCGAACGCTGACGAGAACAGGACCTCGGACCCGGTGGGGAAGCCGGGGCCGGAGCCGACGATTGGGTACAGTCGATCGCGGCTCTCGAGCCGACACTTCTCGGTTCCCCTGGTGAAAGGACGGCCGTCATGACGGTTCGTGTTGGTATCAACGGCTTCGGTCGCATCGGCCGCAACTTCTTCCGCGCTGCCAAGCAGCGCGGGGTCGACATCGACATCGTGGCGGTGAACGACCTCGGCTCGCTCGAGACGATGGCGCACCTGCTGAAGTACGACTCGGTGATGGGCACGCTCGGCCAGACCATCAAGGCCACCAAGGGCGGCATCTCGGTCGACGGTGACGAGCTCAAGGTGCTGCAGGTGCGCGATCCGAAGGAGCTCCCGTGGGGCGACCTCGGCGTCGACGTCGTCATCGAGTCGACCGGCATCTTCACCAAGCGCGACACCGCCGCCTACCACCTCGAGGGTGGCGCCCCGCTCGTCATCGTGTCGGCCCCGTGCGACGGCGCCGACGCGACGTTCGTGTACGGCGTCAACCACAAGGACTTCGACTTCTCGACCCAGAAGGTCATCTCCAACGCGAGCTGCACCACGAACTGCTTCGTGCCGATCGTGAAGGTGCTCGACGACGCGTTCGGCGTCGAGCAGGGCCTCATGCAGACCGTGCACGCCTACACCGGCGACCAGCAGCTCGTCGACGGCCCGCACAAGGACCTCCGTCGCGCCCGCGGCGCCGCGATCAACATCGTGCCCACCAGCACCGGTGCCGCCCGCGCGACGAGCCTCGTGCTCGCGAGCATGAAGGGCAAGCTCGACGGCACCTCGCTGCGCGTGCCCGTGCCCACCGGCTCGGTCGTCGACTTCACGGCCAACCTCAAGACCGCGGCGACGGTCGAGCAGATCAACGCCGCGTTCAAGAAGGCTGCGGCCTCCGGCCCGCTCAAGGGCATCCTCCGCTACACCGAGGACCCGATCGTGTCGAGCGACATCCAGGGCGACCCGCACTCGAGCATCTTCGACGCCGGCCTGACGATGAGCATGGGCAAGATGATCAAGGTCCTGTCGTGGTACGACAACGAGTGGGGCTACTCGAACCGCCTCGTCGACACCACCCTGTTCGCCGGAGCGAAGGCCGCGAAGGCCTCGAAGCGGAAGAAGTGAGCTGACGTCGTGGCGAACCGCATCCCCACCCTCGACGACCTCGGCGACGTCGCCGGCAAGCGCGTGCTCGTCCGCACCGACTTCAACGTGCCGATGGAGAACGGGGTCATCACCGACGACTTCCGCATCCGCGCCGCGCTGCCGACGATCAACTGGTTGCTCGAGCGGGGAGCGACGGTCGTGACGGCCTCGCACCTCGGCCGCCCGAAGGGGCAGCCGAACCCGAAGTACTCGATGGACCCGGTGCGCGCTCGGTTGGCCGAGCTCGCACCGGGCGTCGAGCTGCTCGAGAACCTCCGCTTCGATCCGGGCGAGGAGGGCAACGACCCGGCGTTCGTCGCGAAGCTGATCGAGGGCATCGACGCCTACGTCGACGACGCGTTCGGTGCGTGCCACCGTGCGCACGCGTCGATCGTCGGTCCGCCGCAGACCCTGCCGTCGGCGATGGGCCTGTTGCTCCAGAAGGAGGTCGACGTCCTGCTCGGCCTCCGCAACCACCCCAAGCACCCGTTCGTCGCCGTGTTGGGCGGTTCCAAGATCTCCGACAAGCTCGGCGTCGTCGAGGCGCTCCTGAACGCGGTCGACTCGCTCGTCATCGGCGGTGCGATGTGCTTCACGTTCCTCGCCGCGCAGGGCAACCCGATCGGTGCGTCGCTGTGGGAGCCCGATCAGGTCGACACGTGCAAGCGCCTGCTCGACACCGCGGGGGAGCGGGGCAAGACCATCCACCTGCCCGAGGACATCGTCGGCCTCGACGCCGGCGGCAACTTCGCCACCTACGGTGTCCGTCTGCCCGAGGGTGCCAAGGGTTTCGACATCGGCCCCGGCACCGCTGCGGCGTTCAGCGACATCATCATGGACGCCCGCACGGTGTTCTGGAACGGCCCGATGGGCATGTTCGAAGACGACCGCTTCGCCGCCGGCACCCGCACCGTCGCCCAGGCGATGGCCGACACGAAGGCCTTCACGGTCGTCGGTGGCGGCGACTCGGCCGCGGCGCTCGCCCAGTTCCGCCTCGACGACGAGGTCGACCACGTCTCCACGGGCGGCGGGGCCTCGCTCGAACTGCTCGAACTCGGCGACCTCCCCGGCCTCGAGGCCCTTCGAAAGGCTCCCAATGCGTAAGCCCCTCATCTCCGGCAACTGGAAGATGAACAACAACCACTTCGAGGCCATCCAGAGCGTGCAGAAGCTGGCCTACCTGGTGGGCAAGGACGACTTCGAACAGGTCGACGTCAGCATCCACCCGCCCTTCACCGACATCCGCAGCGTGCAGACGGTGATCGATGCGGACAAGCTCGACTTCTCGCTGGGCGCGCAGCACTGCCACTGGGAGGACAAGGGCGCGTTCACCGGCGAGGTGTCGCCGCTGTTCCTGGCCAAGCTCGGTGTCGAGTACGTGATCTGCGGTCACAGCGAGCGGCGTGAGCTGTTCGGCGAGACCGACGAGATGGTGAACAGCAAGGTCGCTGCGATCCTGAAGCACGGCATGACCCCGATCATGTGCGTCGGCGAGACGCTCGCCGAGCGCGAGGCCGGGGAGACCGAGACGAAGGTGCTCGGCCAGGTCCGCTCCGGGCTCGCCGGTCGGTCGGCCGACCAGATCGGGTCGCTCGTCATCGCCTACGAACCGATCTGGGCGATCGGCACCGGTCGCACCGCGACCGCCGAGGACGCCCAGACCGTGTGCGCCGCGATCCGCGGCGCCATCGTCGAGATCGCCGGCGACGCCGCCGCGGCGAACGTGCGCATCCAGTACGGCGGTTCGGTGAAGGCAGGAACAGTTGCCGAATTGATGGCCGGTCCGGACGTCGACGGTGCTCTCGTGGGTGGCGCGAGCCTCGACCCCGACGAATTCGCGCGCATCTGCAAGCTCGGCAGCTGAGCGGTCCGACGCGCGTCGGGCAACTCGCTGAACAGGCGCGACCCTGCATCGACGCCGTGTCGGAACAGCGTCGCCGATCGCGTCCGCACCGGCCCGAAACCCTGCTGGAACGTTTGCGCCAACTTTTCGTACATCTGAAACGGCGTTGCTACCGGTCGGTAGGTGTTGGTGCTAGCTTTTCGCTGCTCACGCCGATCGGGGAGGACGGCGTGAGGGTTCGAATCCGTCGAACGCCGCAGTGCCGGGCCCTTCGGGGTCCATGTGATGCGGGCGGTTCCGGGCTCGAAGAACACCTCCCTCCGAACCACCATCAGGAGGACAACCACGTGAGCACCACGAGGCGCGGCACCAAGTTCGCCGCACTTGTCGTGGGTCTCTCGCTCATCGCCGCAGCATGCGGCGGTGACGACGAGGAGACCACGACCGCCACGGACGCCCCCACGGAGACCGAGGCCCCGGAGGCGACTGAACCCGCTCCCGAGACCACGGAAGCCGGCGGCGAGACGACCGAGGCACCCGGCACCACCGAGGCGCCGGCCGCAGAGGCCGCCATGCGCGTCACGGTCGACATCGCCCCCGAGGCAGTGTGGGAAGACGGTTCGCCCATCACGGTGGCCGACTTCCAGTGCACGCTCGACGCCAACTTGAACACGCCCGGCTCGATCACGACCGCCGGCTACGACCAGATCATCAGCGTCGAAGCAGGCGAGAGCGACAGCCAGGTGGTC
>JBILUM010000070.1:0-8045 GCA_044370995.1 Ilumatobacteraceae bacterium
CACGCCACGGGTGGCGGTCGACACCGGCGTCCAGCTGGTGGCGGCATGGCATCTCGTGGGCGTCGCCGCCGGCATCGTCAGCATGCTGCTCGCGAGCCGCAGCGGTGACGACGCCCTGCCGGCCGTCATCAAGCTGTTCATGCAGGTGTTCAGCATCGCCGTCACGGTGGCTCACCTGGCCGCGGCGTACGGCACGTTCCGCCGGATGCGCTGGGCGCGCACCGTGTCGCTCGTGACCAACTATCTCCTCTTCGTCGTGTCGGGATCGGCGCTGCTGCACCAGCTCGGCGCGTTCACCGGCATCGGCAAGTTCGGCACCGGTCTCAACAAGGCCTTCCTGCCGTTCATGGTGATCGTCGTCGGCTTGCTCTGGGTGCTCGTCGCCGGTCAACTGATCGCGAAGAACCCACTCGCCGCCGGACCGAACGGCCTGCGCCGGGCGGGCTGGGGGCTCGTCGCAGTCGCCGCCGTGTGGTTCGTGATCGCCGCCGATCCGAGCGGCATGTTCGCGATGATCGGCGACCGCATCACCCAGCCGCTCACCCTCGGCACCCTCGCGGTCGCGCTGTGCTCGGGCGCCGCCACCCGCTTCATGTGGCAACGGCGCGTCGCGGTGCACTTCGGCACCTCTGCCGCCGAGGAGCAGACCCTCAGCGGTCTCGCCTTCCTCTCGCCGAACCTCATCGGCTTCACCTTCTTCTTCGCCGGCCCGCTGCTGTTCTCGCTCGTCGTCAGCTTCTTCGAGTGGAAGACCACCGGCACCGGCCGCTCGTTCGTCGGCATCGACAACTACGTGCGGGCGCTGTCGCTCGACATCTCCAGCTCCGACGTGGCCAACGCCGGCAACGAGGTGCTCAAGCCCGGCTACCAGGTGCTGATGCACCTCGACTGGTTCGGCCAGAACTGGGTGCTGGGCGCTCGCGACGTCGAGTTCTGGATCTCGCTGCGCAACATCACCATCTTCCTCGTCCTGGCGGTGCCCGCCTCGGTGCTCCCGGCGCTCGTGTTGTCGAGCATCCTCGCCTCGCGGCTGCCGGGCATGAAGGTGTTCCGGGCGATCTACTTCATCCCGTCGGTCGCCGGCGTCATCGGTGTCGCGATCATCTGGGGACAGCTGTTCCAGTCGACGGTCGGCTGGATCAACTACCTCATCCTGCGCGCCGGCGAGATCCTCCCCTTCGTCGACCCGCCGGCCGAGGGCCACCCCTGGCTCTCCAGCAACTCGACGGCGCTGCTGTCGATGGTGGTGGTGTTCGCCTGGATGAACTTCGGCTTCAACACCGTGCTCTACCTCGCCGGCCACCAGAGCATCCCGAAAGAGCTCTACGAGGCGGCCGACATCGACGGTGCCAACGTGTGGCAGGTGTTCCGCCGCATCACCGTCCCCCAGCTCCGCAACACCACCTTCTACGTCCTCATCACCACGTCGATCCTGGCGCTGCAGCTGTTCGACATCGTGTGGATCCTGTCGACGCCCGAGCCCGGCGGCCCGAACAACGCCACCACCACCCCGGTGCTCGCGCTGTACGAGGAGGCCTTCCAGGGCAACGACCAGGGCTACGCCTCGGCGCTGGCGTGGGTGCTGTTCCTGATCATCTTCGGGTTCACCTTCGCCCAGTTCCGTCAACAGAAGGACGGCGCGACGTCGGGAGGCGTGTCGTGAGCCGGATCCTGCAGCCGACCGTCCCGGCCGTCCCGGCCGTCCCGACCGTATCGATCAAGGGAGCGACGTCATGAGCGTGCGCCGCAGGGGCCCGAAGACGACCGCGATCCGCATCGCCACCTACGTGCTGCTCGTCGTCGTGGCGGTGGTGGTCGTGTTCCCCTTCGCCGTGGCCGTCTCCACGTCGTTCAAGCGCAACACCGACATCTTCACCTACCCGCCGTCGCTGATCCCGAAGAAGGAGTCGACGATCCCAGCCGCCGACGTGGGCCTCGACGGTGACCCGATCCCCGTGTTCACGTTCCCCGAGCGCGACGACCGCCCGGGTCGGTGGGCCCTGGTCGACGCCGACGCGTCGCTCGCGGAGTTCCGTCCGCTCGACGACCTCGAACGCGTGATCGTGCTCGACGTGAAGGCCGGCGAGAAGACCGGCGCGACGGTCACGATCGACGGCGAGGAGGAAGACGTCTTCCTCATCGACGACGGTGGCACGCAGATCGAGGCCTACCGCTCACGCCTCACGACGGGCGGCCTGTTCGTGTCGGTCGACGACCCGTCGACCTCGGTGCTCGACCTGGTCAACTTCGCGACGCCGGCCCGCGAGTTCGGACCGCGCTTCGCGAACTTCACCGAAGTGCTCGCGGAGAAGGACCCGGAGACCAACGGCAAAGGCGTCGGCCGGTCGCTCACCAACACCGTGCTCGTCACGATCCTCGTGGTGCTCGGTCAGATCATCACGTCGATCCTCGGCGGCTACGCCTTCGCACGTGTCCAGTTCAAGGGCAGGTCGACGATCTTCCTGATGTACCTCGGGTCGGTGATGATCCCGTTCGTCGTGCTCATCATCCCGCTGTTCCAGTTGATGCTGCAGGTGAACTGGCGCGACAACCTCGTCGCACTGATCATCCCCTTCGCGTTCACCGCGTACGGCACGTTCCTCATGCGCCAGTTCTTCCTCGGCATCCCAGCGGAGATCGAGGAGGCCGCCCTCCTCGACGGCGCGTCGCGGTCGACCATCCTCTGGAAGGTGATGGTGCCGCTGGCCCGACCGGCCATCGCGACGCTCGCCACGTTCGGCTTCCTCTACGCCTGGAACTCGTTCTTCTGGCCGCTCGTCATCATCAACTCGGGCAACCCCGACAACGCCGTGCTGTCGCTCACACTGAGCACGCTCGGCGGGCGGTCGAGCACCGACACGAACCTGGTGTTCGCCGGCACGGTGCTGGCGATGACGCCGCCCATCCTCGTGTTCCTCTTCGCACAGCGATACTTCGTCGAGAACTCCGCTTCCAGCGGACTCAAGTGATTCCGGGAGCCCACCCATGGCTGCAGTCACCTTCAACAACATCAGCAAGCGGTACAAGGACGGCCCCAAGGCGGTCGACGACCTCAACCTCGAGATCACCGACGGCGAGTTCATGGTGCTCGTCGGCCCGTCGGGGTGCGGCAAGTCGACCGCGCTGCGGATGATCGCCGGTCTGGAGGAGATCTCCGACGGCGAACTCCGCATCGGCGAGCGCGTCGTCAACGAGGTACCCCCGGGCGACCGCGACATCGCGATGGTGTTCCAGAACTACGCCCTCTACCCGCACATGACCGTGCGCCAGAACATCGGCTTCGCGCTCGAGGTCGCCAAGGTGCGCAAGGACGAGATCAACCGGCGCGTCGAGGACGCCGCGGAGATGCTCGGCCTCACCGAGTACCTCGACCGCCTCCCCAAGGCGCTCTCCGGCGGCCAGCGCCAGCGCGTGGCGATGGGCCGAGCGATCGTCCGGTCGCCGCAGGTGTTCCTGATGGACGAGCCGCTGTCGAACCTCGACGCCAAGCTGCGCGTGCAGATGCGCTCCGACATCATCCAACTCCAGGCCCGCCTCGGGACCACGATGGTCTACGTCACCCACGACCAGGTCGAGGCGATGACGATGGGCCACCGCGTGGCGGTGATGCGCAAGGGCGTGCTCCAGCAGGTGGCACCGCCGCAGGAGCTGTACCTCCGCCCGGCCAACCTGTTCGTCGCGGCGTTCATCGGCAGCCCGGCCATGAACCTGATCACCGCGGACCTGACGATCGGGGGAACCACAGGCGGTGGTTCGCCCGACGACGTCTTCGTCAGCTTCGGGGGTCATCGTCTGCGCATCTCACCCAAGGCGCTCGACCGCTATCCGGGCCTGCGCGAGCGCAACGGCACCAAGGTGATCTTCGGTGTGCGCCCCGAGCACTTCGCGATGGAGGAGGACCTCGAGGTCGGCGACGACCAGATCCTCACCGTCCGCTGCGACCTCGCCGAGGCGATGGGCGCCGAGGTGCACATCCATGCGGTGATCGACGTGCCGCCGCCCGCCGTCGACGGCGCCCCCATCGCCGCCGAGGACGATCCCGCGGCGCTCGTCGCCGGCACGAAGATCATCGCCCGGGTGGATGGCATCCACACGATCGCGATGGGCCAAGATGTCCGCCTGGCCGTGAAGACCCACCTGACGCACTTCTTCGATCCGTCATCGGGTGCACCCCTGCGCTGACCCGCACGAGTCCGCTCTCCTCCTTCATCGACCTCCATCCGATCACCATCCGATCAACGCCGCCGCCTCCATGACCACGATCTCCGACCCGCCATCAGCTGACCTCTCGACCACCGGCGCCGCCGACACGCGTGTCGACCCCTACCTCGGCACCGTGGTCCACGTCGTCGGCACACGTCAGGAACGACCGAACCTGCCGTCGACCGGGTGTCCGTTCTGCCCGGGTGGCCTCGAGGCCCCCGACCCGTACGACGTGCGGTGGTTCAAGAACCGGTGGCCGGCGATGCACCCCGACCGGTGCGAGGTGGTGCTCTACACGAGCGAGCACGACGCCACGTTCTCCTCGCTCGGCGTCGCGGGTGCCCGCAAGGTGATCGACCTCTGGACCGCGCGGTTCGGTGAGCTCGGCGCCCGCGACGACGTCGACTACGTGTTGATCTTCGAGAACCGCGGCCCCGAGGTCGGCGCGACGATCGCTCACCCGCACGGCCAGATCTACGCCTACGACCACGTGCCCGAACGACAGCGCCGCCTGCTCGCGGCCGGCTGGGCACCGGAACTCGACGCCGACGAGCGGTTCGTCGTCGACCACGGCGGCGACACCGGATGGCTCGCCTGGGTGCCGGTCGCGTCGACGTTCCCGGTGGCGCTCACGCTGGCGCCAAAGGTCCGGGTGCCCGACATCGCCTCGCTCGACGAGGCGGGCCGCACCGATCTCGCCACGATCCTGGTCGACGTGCTGGCGCGACTCGATCGTTTGTACGCCATGCCGCTGCCCTACATGATGTGGCTGAACCAGCGCCCCACCGACGGCGTCGATCATCCCGAGGCGTGGTTCAACATCGAGATCGTGTCGCCGTGGCGGCGAGCCGGCACGTCACGGTTCATCGCCGCCGCCGAGGTCGCGTGCAACGAGTACTTCAACCCGGTGATCCCCGAGGTGGTCGCCGAACGCCTGCGCGACCTGGGCTGACCGGTCGCAGCCCGGTCAGCTGCCGGTCAGCTGCCGAGGGGCTGGAACGCGGGCGGGCGCTTCTGCAGGAAGCTGGCCACGCCTTCTTTGAAGTCGGGGCGACGCAACGACGCCTTCATCAGTTCGATCGCGTCCTCGCTCGCGGCAGCGACGCCGCGGGTCTGGTCGGCGTACACCTGCTGCTTCATGATCGACATCGACGTGGGCGACGCGTTCACGGCGAGGTCGGCTGCGTACTCGAGCGTGCGGTCGAGCAGGTGCTCGGCGGGCACCACCTCGTTCACCAAGCCCATTGCGGCGGCCTCCTCGGCGAGGAACACCCGACCGGAGAACAGCAGGTCCATCGAGCGTGCCGTACCGATGAGGCGGGGCATGATCCACGACATGCCGTACTCGGCGATGAGTCCGCGGCGCGAGAACGCCGTCGTGAACTTGGCTCCGGCGGCGGCGAAGCGGATGTCGCACATGAGTGCCTGCACCATGCCGATGCCGGCGCACGCGCCGTTGACGGCGGCGATGACCGGCTTGGGCACCGTGGTCGTGTAGTGCTGCGGACGCCCGCCGGCGGCGCTCTCTGCACCTCCGGATCCGGCGGTGGCCCCGATCCCCTGGAGCGTGTCCATGTCGGCACCGGCGCAGAAGCCCTTGCCGGCACCGGTGACGACGATGACCTTCACCTCGGGGTCGGCTGCCGCCTGGTCGAGCAGCTCGAAGTACCGCGCCGCGAGTTCGCCGTTCCAGGCGTTGAGTCGCTCGGGCCGGTTGAGGGTGAGCAGGGCGATGCCCGGCTCACGCCGTTCGTAGAGGACGGGGTCAGGATTCGTCGAGTCGCTCATCGGCGGCAACGTAGCCGTGCTCGTCGCCGCGCTCCGAGGCGGACGCGGTGCGGCGCGGCGTCCTGCCGTCGGCGTCGTCCAGGTCGTCCAGCAGATCGTCGTCCAGGTCGTCGGCGAGGTCGTCCGGATCGTCGACGCCGGCGACGGGGCCCGGGTGCTCACCCGTCCCGCGACGAGCGGTCACCACGAGGTACACGAGCGCGAGCACGGCGACGACGAGCGCCACCCACTGGTTGAAGCGGAACGGGCCGAACTCGTCGGCGTCGTCGATGCGCAGACCCTCCACCCAGAAGCGCCCCACGCCGTACCCGAGCAGGTACATCGCCATCAGGCGCGGCGCCCGGGGTCGGAACCGGCGGTCGATGAGGATCAGCACGCCGCAGAGCGCGAGGTTCCACAGCGATTCGTAGAGGAAGGTCGGGTGGAACAGCGTGCCCGGGAGATAGCCGGCGGGCAGCTTGTCGGCGCTGATCTCGAGTCCCCAGGGCAGGTCGGTGGCGCGTCCGAACAGTTCCTGGTTGAACCAGTTGCCCCACCGGCCGATCGATTGGGCGAGCGGGATCGCGGGTGCCGCGGCTTGGGCCATCTCGCGCGGATCGACGCCGCGCCGACGCGTGACCCACCAGCCCACGGCGATGCCGGCGAGCAATCCGCCGGGGATGCCGAGACCGCCCTTCCAGATCTGGATGATGCGCAGCGGGTCGTCCTCGAACGAACTCCAGTCGGTCATGACGTGGTACAGCCGGGCGCCGACGATGCCCGCCACCACCGCCCACACGGCCATGCCGCTCGCGTCGTCGCGCGTGCCGGTGCCGCGGGCCTCGAGCCGACGACCGGTGAGCCACACGGCGGCGACGACGCCGAGGGCGATCATGAGCCCGTAGGCATGGATCGACAGGGGGCCGATCTCGAGCACGCCGCTCGACGGGCTCGGGATGCTCGTCGGCCGCATCGAGCGGCCGGTCATGCCGGTCATGCCGGTCATGCCGGTCACGAGGTCACGCGGCGGGCGAACGCCACCGCGCGCTCCTCGATGAGCTCACGGTCGTAGTCCTGCGTGGCCACGTGGTAGCTGCGCCCCAGGGTCACCCGCTCGACCGGGCCGCCGTAGGTGGCGGCGAGGAATTCGGCCTGCGCCGGATCGACGACGTGGTCCTGCGGCGAGTTCATGAGCAGCAGCGGCGGCCGCGACGTGGGGTACGTGTCGACGAGCGGCGTCAGCCCGTCGACCATCAGCGACAGCAGCGGACGCAGCGGGGTGGCCGAGTAGGCGATCTCGGTCTGGTCGGGGTCGGCGATGTCGCTGCCGATCGCGGGGAACTCGTCGGTGCCCGACTCGATGGTGGCGCCGACTGCGGCGACCATGTCCGGCGACGGCTGGGTGGCGGGGTTGACGCACACGAGGCCGGCGATCTCGGGATGGTCGGCACCGAGGCGCAGGGTGAGCGCCCCACCCATGCTCAGGCCGGCGACCACGACCTTGGTGGAGCGGATGGCCACGCGCTGATACGCGGCCTCGGCCTCGGCCGCCCAGTCGGCCCACGAGGTGGTCTTCATGTCGGCGACGGTGGTGCCGTGGCCCGGGAGGCGGGGCAGCTCGACGTGGAATCCGGCGGCGGCGAAGGCCTCGGCCAGGCTGCGCATCGACGACGGCGCCCCGGTGAAGCCGTGGACGACGAGGGCGCCGGGCGAGTCGGGGGCCGACGCCATGTGGGACCAGGGCTCGCAGCCGGGCAGGACGGGCGCTGACGAGGCGGACGGGGAATCGCTCATGGAGGAAGTATGGCCGCGACGACGAGGCCTGCGAACCTCGACTCGGGACCGTGGCGCGGCGACATCTCTCGGTGACCGGTCGACGGCCGGTCGACGGCCGGTCGGGTCAGCGGTACGGGTCGTCGGGGCCGAGCGGTTCGTCCCACCACTCGCCTGGGACGCCGGCGGCCTCCCAGTCGGGGAACGGGTAGATGCAGTTCACCGGGCACGCCGGCAGGCACTTGTCGCACCCGCTGCACAGCTCGGGGATGATCACGACATCCGGTCCGTGGTTGAAGATC